>DATFUN010000418.1:0-4384 GCA_035260805.1 Myxococcales bacterium
GATCGCCGAGGACAACGTGGACGCGCGCGACCTGCTGCAGTTCGCGCTCGAGCAGCTGGGCCACCGGGTCGAGCCGTGCGAGGACGGAGTCTCGGCGATCGAGTGCGCCGTGGTGGGGAAGCCCGACGCCATGCTGATCGATCTGGGCCTGCCCGGCAGCGACGGCTACCAGGTCGCCCGCGCGGTGCGGGGGGCGCTCGGCGAGGCGATCCGGCTCGTTGCCCTGACCGGGTACGGTCAACCCGGCGACCGCGAGCGCGCATTGGCCGCCGGATTCGACGCGTTCCTGGTGAAGCCGGCGGAGATCGACGCCGTCGAGCGCGCGCTCCGCGCCTCGGCATAGCGGGCGCCCTGGAAGCGGCTTCCCTTCCAGCAATGGAAGGCGCACCCTGGGGGTCCATGTCCAAGGCGTTCACGCGCGAGGACGAAATCGTCGAACCGCCGCCCGAGGCGCCCGCTCCCCGGGTCTTGCCGGGCGAGGCGCGTTACGTGACGCCCGAGGGGTTTCGCGCCCTCCAGCGGGAGCTCGACCTGCTCGACCCTTCGTCCCGCCGCGCGAAGATGCTGGCCGCGACGCTGCCGCTCCTCACGGTGCATGCGCCGCGCTGCGAGGGTCGCGCGGTGTTCGGCTGCTGGGTGGTGCTCCGCGACGAATCCGGCGCGCAGGCCTCCTGGCGGATCGTGGGACCGGACGAGGCCGACGCCGCGAAAGGCCGTCTCAGCGTGGCGTCGCCCCTGGCGCGCGAGATCCTCGGTAAAGAAGCCGGGGACCCGGTGTCGGTCGAGATCCCGCGCGGCCCGGCCGAGTTCGAGATCCTGGCCGTCGCCGCGGAGGATCCCGCCCAGCGCTGATCTCTGCAGGGCGCTTTCACGTGCTCGCGGCGCGCGCCCGGTGGAACTTCTCCAGCTCCTGGTTGGCGCGCACGATCACCGCCAGCTTCTCCTCGACGGCGGCGAGCTGCGGCCCCGGGATCGCATAGTACGCCTCGTCGTCCGGAGCGCCGGTGTAGACGCGGTTGCCGATGCATCCGAGGCTCGCCGACGTCCGGCCCGTGTTGATCGCCTCGGGCAGCACAGCGCAGGTGGGACGTCCGAGCACGGGTCCCGCGCCCGCGGCGCCCGCCGCCTGCGCGGCCTCGGCGAGCAGCATGAGCTGCTTGGCGTTCCCGCGCACCAGCACCACATCCGGCGGCACCGGCTCGCGGCCGAGCTGCGAATACACGGCGACCTGGAGCGGCGTCCTGCGCGTGGGAATGGCCGCCACCTCTTCCATCTTGAGATAGGAGAGCCCGACCATGGTCTCGAGGAGCCCGGTCAGCTCCTGCTTCTCGGGCGCCGTCAGCGGGACGTTGTGCGTGTGCGCCCCGACCGGGCAGCGCTTGTGATCGCCGGCCAGGGTGTAGAACACCTCGCCTTCGGAGGCGCGGCGCCAGTAGCCGCAGCTCGCCGGCTCGCCGGCCGCGACGTGGCCCACGCCGGGCGGCGCGGCATCGAGGAAAGCGATGCTCACCGGGCATGAGGCGAGTCCCAGGAGCTCTGGCAACGTGGCGTGTGCCATTGTTCCTCCGGTGTCGATCGAAGGCCCGGCGGGTGGCGCTGCGCCGCGTCCTTGCGGTAGACCCGTGCCAGTCTAGCAACCGGGGAGCCGCGATGCTCGGCCGGAGACGGCCACTCATGATGAGCGCCGCGAAACCGACGATCCGGTATGCGGTCGCCGTCCTGCTGGGTGCCGCCGCGTTGGCCGCGAGTTGGGGCGCGGGACCGCGCGCGAACGCGGCCATCCTGGTCCTGTTTTGCCTGGCGATCCTCCTCAGCGCCCTGCAGCGCACCGCCCGCGACCGCGCCGACGAGCAGCTGCATTTCCAGTCGCAGCTCCTCGCGCAACTGAACGACGCCGTGGTCGCCATCGACTGCGACAAGCGCGTGATCTACTGGGGAGGCGGCGCCGAGGTCCTCTACGGGATTCCCGCCCGCGAAGCCCTGGGAAAACCGGCCCATGACCTCTACGACGTGCGCTGGCCCACACCGGCCGGGTCGAGCGATTACGAGAGGTCGCTCGCCGAGCGCGGTTCCTTTCGGGGCGAGCTCATCCACGTCCTGCGATCCGGCCGCGAGATGCACGTCGAGACGACCGCCGCGCTGCTCAAGGACGCGCAGGGCCGGGAGCTGGGCCGGCTGGGGGTGATCCGGGACATCACCGACCGCAAGCGCGCCGAGCGCGAGAGCGCCGCCAACGAGGCGCGCCTGCGCGTCGCCCTGGGCAACCTCGACATGGCCGTGTTCAGCCAGGATCGGGACCTGCGCTACACCTGGGTGTTCCGGCCGCAGCTGGCCCCTCCGGAGGGAGTGATCGACAAGACGGACCTGGACATGCTCGAGCGCCTTCGACTCCCCGCCATCGAGAAGGTCATCGCGGCGAAACGGCGCGTCCTGGAGACGGGCGTGGGGGTGCGCACCGAGATCCGCTTCGGCGAGGGCGCGGACGCGCGCTGGTACGACCTGGCGGTCGAGCCGATCCGCGACCCGTGGGGCGCAGTGGTCGGGGTCACGTCCGCCTCGCTGAACGTCAGCGAGCGCAGGCGCGCCGAGGAGCGCGTGCGGGAATCCCGGGAGGAGCTGCGGGCGCTCACCGCCAGGCTCCAATCGATCCGCGAGGAGGAGCAGGCCCGCATCGCGCGGGACCTGCACGACGAGCTGGGGCAGCTGCTCACGGCGCTGAAGATGGGCCTGCGGTCCCTGGAGGCCACCGTCGGGACGGTGGACCCGCAGAACGCGAGCGGCGTGCTCGACCGCGTGGTGGCCGCCTCCGAGATGGTCGATCAGACGCTCTCCACCATCCGGCGCATCGCCACCGAGCTGCGGCCCGGGTCCCTGGACCGGTTGGGCCTGGTGCCCGCGCTCCGCCAGGAGATCCGCAATTTCGAGGAGCGGACCGGGATCCCCTGCGAGGCATCGCTCCCCGAGCAGCTGCCGGAGCTCGATCCCAGCGTGGCGACGGCGCTGTACCGCATCTGCCAGGAGGCGATGACCAACGTGCACCGCCATGCCATGGCGTCGCGCGTGGCGATCCGGCTGCAGATGGATTCGAGCGCCATCACCTTGCAGGTCGAGGACGACGGCCGCGGGTTCGAGCCGACGGTGGCCGGCAGTCCCCAGGCCCTGGGCCTGCTCGGAATGGTCGAGCGGGCGGAAGGCCTGGAAGGGCACGTGTATTTCCAGCGCGCCGACGGGCGGCGCGGCACGTTGGTGACCGCCTCCATCCCCGTCGGGGACGCGCAAGCTGGGCTGGACCGGCGTCAGGCGGGAGCCGCCTCGTGACGAGCTTCTTGATCGTGGACGATCACGCCGTCGTCCGGAGCGGGCTGCACCAGATCCTGCGCGAGGCGTTTCCGGATGCGAGGTTCGGCGATGCGAGCTCCGCCGCGGAGGCGCTCGATCTGGCCGCCCGGGAGCGGTGGGACATCGCGCTCATCGACCTGAACCTGAAGGGGCGGGACGGGCTGTCGCTGCTCGAGGAGTTGAGGCGCGGCTATCCAGGCACCTCAGCCTTGGTGGTGACCGCGTATCCCGAGGAGGAGTTCGCGGTGCGGTGCCTGCGGCTGGGCGCCAGCGGCTACGTCACCAAGGACAGCGCGCCCGACGAGCTGGCGTCGGCCGTGCGCAAAACGCTGTCCGGCGGAAGGTACGTCACCGCGGCGCTGGCGGAAAAGCTCGCCGGAATCGTCGCCGCCGACGTCGGGGTCGCCGCCCACGAGGCGCTCTCCAACCGCGAGATGCAGGTGCTGCAGCAGGTGGCGAGCGGCCGCACCCTCAAGCAGATCGCCGCCGAGCTGAACCTGTCCGAGAAGACCGTGGCTACGTATCGCGCCCGGGTCGCCGAAAAACTGCAGATCTCCTCGAACGTCGAGCTGACGCGGTACGCGCTGGCGCACAAGCTCGTGCAGTAGCGCTCCGCGCTCCTCAGCAATGGGCGGCTCAGCGATGGCGCGCGACGAGCCTCTCCGGATCCGGCATCTTTTCCACCGTCACCGCGAGGGTCTTGACCTGTCCGTCCCGGAGGATCTTCAGCTCGGCCGTGCTTCCCGGCTTGAGGCTCGCGACCAGGCGCGGCAGCCGATTGCTGTCGTCGATGGGACGGCCCTGGATGGCCACCAGGATGTCGCCCGCCCTCACTCCGGCCTTTGCCGCAGGCCCGTCGGGATCGACCGCCACCACCAGCGCTCCCTTGGCTCCGGTGCCGGCTGGGACCATCTCGGGCGGGGTCGGGCGGACCACGACGCCAAGCCAGCCGCGGGTGATGCGACCCTCCCCCTTGAGCTGCGGCAGGAGCTCCTTGGCGAGGTTGATGGGGATGGCGAAACCCACCCCCTGGGCCTGCGCGATG
>DATFUN010000419.1:0-4084 GCA_035260805.1 Myxococcales bacterium
CCTGTCGGTGCTCGTCCGCGGCAGGATGTCGCTCTACGAGCCGCAGGGGCAGTACCAGCTCATCTGCGACTCGGTCGAGCCGCTGGGGGCAGGCGCGCTGCAGGTGGCCTTCGAGCAGCTCAAGGCGCGGCTCGAGGCGGAAGGGCTGTTCGATCCCGCCCGCAAGCGCCGGCTGCCCTTCCTCCCCGCGCGCATCGCCGTGGTCACCAGCCCCGCGGGCGCCGCGGTGCACGACTTCCTCCGGGTGCTGCACCGCCGGTTCCCCAACCTGCCGGTGCTGATCGTCCCGGCGCGAGTGCAGGGCGACGGCGCGGCGCAGGAGATCGCCCGTGGCATCCTGCGCGGCGCGGGTGCGCCCCGTGTCGACGTGCTGGTGGTGGCGCGGGGCGGCGGGAGCATCGAGGACCTGTGGCCGTTCAACGAGGAGGTGGTGGCGCGGGCCCTGGCCGCCTGCCCGGTGCCGACGGTCAGCGCGGTGGGCCACGAGGTGGATTTCACCATCGCCGACTTCGCCGCCGACGTCCGCGCAGCGACTCCCACCGCCGCCGCCGAGATGCTCGCCCGGGTCAAGGAGGAGCTCGTGGCCGATCTCGCTGCCCGGCGGGCGCGGCTCCTGCGCGCGTGGCGGGCCCAGGCGGAGAAGCGGCAGGCGCAGCTCGACGGGCGCCGCGCCCGCATCGCCGATCCGCGGCGGCTCATCGGCGAGCGCAAGCTGCGGGTCGACAAGCTGCAGCAGCGGGTGGAAGCGGCGGCACGTCGCGAGCTGGCCGAGCGGGCCGAGCGGATGCGCGCCCTCCGCGACCGCTTGCAGGCGGCGCATCCCGCGGCGGTGCTCCACCGCCTGCACAAGGACGTGGCCCGGCTGGAGGAGCGGCTCAAGTACCTGGCGCGGCGGGCGCTGGCAGCGCGGCGGCATCGCTTCGAGGGGCTGGCCGGGCGCCTCGATGCCCTGAGCCCCCTGCGTGTGCTGGGCCGCGGATACGCGGTGGCGTTCGACGAGCGCGGCCACGCGCTGCTGCGGGCGGAGGCCGTCCGTCCGGGCAACCGCGTGCGCGTGCGCCTGCACCGGGGCGAGCTGGAGGCGGAGGTGACGCAGGTGGTGCCGCCGACCGAGGAAGAGTAGAGGCCGCGACAATACGGCGCTGCGGCTTTACAAAAAACGCGCATGGCGAAGTCGTCCGGGTATCCGAGCAACGAATTGCACGTGGCGCCGGAGGTCGAGGAGTGCTATCGCAAACTGCCGTGGCGGAGCCGATGACCCAGAGCTCTCCTCCTGCGGAGGAATCGCGCTACGAGGAGGTCGTCCAGCGCCTCGCGAAGGTGGTCGAGCGCCTGGAGGGTGGCGGCCTTTCGCTGGAGGAATCGATCGCCGCGTTCGAGGAAGGCATCCAGCTGGCGCGCGCCGGGGCCGCCAAGCTCGAAGAGGCGGAGCGCAAGGTCGAGTTGCTCCTGGAGAACGACCGCACAGCTCCGTTCGGCGCCGACGACGGGTCTCGGAGGTAGCGGCCGCGCGAGGGCTCCGCGCGGCCACTGGAACCATGGCGGGCCGCAAGAAGATCATCATCGTCGACGACGACCGCGAGACGCGGGAGATGCTCAAGATGGCCCTCGAGCTGGAGGGCTACGAAGTGAGCCAGGCCGCCAACGGGTTGCGCCTCATCTCCACCCTGCACGTGGACCGACCCGACCTGATCCTGCTCGACGTGATGATGAGCTGGATCGACGGCTTCGAGCTGTGCCGGGCGGTGAAGAAGAACGAGGAGTTCCGGGACATCCCGGTGATCTTCATCAGCGCCAAGAAGACCGCGGGTGACATCCGCACCGGGCTGGCCGCCGGCGCTGCCGACTACTTCTCCAAGCCGATCGACATGGAGCGCCTGCTCGCGCGCATCCAGGCGCTGATCGGTCCGGCCGGCACGGGGGCCGCCCGCGAGCGCTGATGGCTCGCCGCCGGGCCGACCTCCTCTTGCAGCTGCGCGGCCTGGCCGAGTCGCGGAGCAAGGCGCAAGCCCTCATCCTCGCCGGCGAGGTGGTCGCGGGAGACCACCGCGTCGAGAAGCCCGGCCAGCTCCTCGACGAGCAGGTCGAGCTGCGGCTCAAGAGCGGCGAGGCGCTCAAGTACGTCTCGCGAGGCGGGGCCAAGCTCGAGCATGCTCTGGACACCTTCGGCCTCGATCCGCGCGCGCTGGTCTGCTGCGACCTGGGGGCCTCGACGGGCGGCTTCACCGACGTGCTGCTCCAGCGAGGGGCGCTTCGCGTGCACGCGGTGGACGTTGGATACGGGCAATTGCATCCCCGCCTGCGCGGCGACCCCCGCGTGGTGGTGCACGAGCGCGTCAACGCGCGGGCCCTCTCTCCGGCCATGCTCGGCGAGCGCTGCGGGGCGGCGGTCGCGGACCTTTCGTTCATCTCGCTCAAGCTTGTGCTGCCCGCGCTGGCCTCGGTGCTCGAGCCTCCTGCCTGGTGCGCCGTGCTGGTCAAGCCGCAGTTCGAGGCCGGCCGGCCGGAGGTGGGCAAAGGTGGGGTAGTGCGAGATCCCGCCGTGCACGAGCGCGTGGTCGACGAGGTCTCTGGAGCGCTCCGGGGCCTCGGCTTCGCCGTGCTGGGCAGCGCGCAGTCCCCCCTCCTGGGCCCCGCCGGCAACCGCGAATTCCTGGTCGCAGGTCGTCTGGTGTAGGCGGCAATCGCGGTTGGCTAGAGTCCAGTAGATGTGCAAGACTTCGAGTCGAGGCGGCGGGCCCGGGCCGGGCCAGGGGAGCCAGGATGTCTGTACATCCCGCAGTCCGCGTGCGTATTTGCGCTCCGGCCGCGGAGGGCCGGAGGCTCGCGGCGCGCCTGACTCGCGGAGGCATCGTCGCTGCCCTGGACGACGGCGGCGATGCAGAGGTGCTGGTCACGGTGGGGATGCTTCCCGGGGACCTGGCGCCCGTCCGTGCTCGCTGCCAGGTGCTCTGCGCGGTGGGCGCGCCGGCGGGCGGCTACTTCTCGGCCGGAGCGGACGAGGTGGTCGTCCCGGGCGAGCCCGAGATCCTCTTCCGGCGGCTCAAGCTGTGGATCGAGCGCGCCGATCTCCACGCGCGCCTCGACCGCCTCACCTTGCGCGCCGCCGCCCTCGAGCAGGGCCTGGCCGACGCCGCGCACGACATGCGCGCGCCGCTGCATGCGAGCATCGGGAACGCCGAGCAGCTGGAGAGGGACCCGGCCTTGCCCGGCGCGCTGCGCCCGCTCACGCAGACGGTGCTCCGCCAGGCCGAGCGCGCGATGCAGGTCGCCGAACGCATCCTCGAGGGCGCCCGGCGCGACAACCCGCTGGTCGAGCCGGTGCGCGTCGATCTGGCCGGGCTGCTCGATGGCGCGGTCCAGGGAGCGCAGGCGATCGCGCGGGCCAGGGGCGTGGCGCTCGCCTCGGCGCCTCCGGCGCGGCCGGTGGAGATCCGCGCCGACCAGGAGATGCTGGCGCGCATGCTCGACAACCTGGTCGCGAACGCCGTGCGCTTCACGCCGGCCGGAGGCATGGTGGAGGTCAGCGCCTGGCGGGCGAGCCCGCGCCACGTCCGGATGTGCGTGCGGGACACCGGGTCGGGGATCGCCGGCGCCGAGCTGGGCAAGCTGGTGGCCGGCCTCGGCTCCGGCCGCGGGCTGCGCATCTGCCGGGACATTGCCGAGAAGCACGGGGGCGATTTCTGGGGCGAGAGCACTCCGGGGCAGGGAAGCCGGTTCCTGGTCGAGCTGCCGCTCTCGTTCCCGCAGAGCCGGCCCCGGGTGCTGGTGGTGTCGAACGACGAGAAATGGGTGCGCGAAGTGGCTCGCTCGCTTCGCGAGGCCTGCGACGTCCGCAGCGCCACCGTGGCCGCCGCCAAGCTCGGCGGGCGCCGCACCGACCTGGTGCTGGTGGAGAGCCGCAAGGGACAGTCCCGCAGCCTGGCGGCGCTCCGCAGCGCGGCCAAGGGCGCGCAGGTGCCGGTCATCGAGCTACCCAGCGAGCTGGCGGCAGCGCGCCTCGCCCGTACCCTCGCGCACCTCACGGCCTGACGCTAGTCGGATTGCGGCTCGCGGGCAGGAAGCGCGCTACACTCGCTGCATG
>DATFUN010000420.1:0-10678 GCA_035260805.1 Myxococcales bacterium
CGTCGCGCCGGAGGAGGACGCCAGCATCCGCGACTGGTTGCAAAAGGCGTCCGGCGGCGCGGCCGCGCGCCCCGCGGTGGTCCCCCCTGCTCCGGCGGCGGCTCCCCGGCCTGCGGCAGCTGCCGCCGCGCGGCCTGCCCCGGCGCCTGGCGCACCCGCTCCTCGCCCTGCCGCGCCGCGCCCACCGCCCGTGATGCCTCGCGCATCACCGGCCGGCACGGCCGCGCCCACGGCGCGGGCCGGTCCGGCCGCCGCAGGAGCGCCGAGCGCCGCGCCGCCGGGCTTCGCCGACCGCCCTCGCGTGAAGGACACCACTCCGGTGCGCCCGGCGCCGACGATGTCGCGCGCTCCGGCCGCCGGCAATGGAGCGCGGCCCGCTCCGGCCAGCGCCCCGGCGCGCGGCGGCGCGAACACCGGCGTCCCCGCGGCGCCCGCGCAGCCAGGCGCGCCCGGACTCCACGATCTGTTCGACGACGGCGCTCCGGCCCCGATCCCGCAGGCGGAGCCCGGCGTCGCGCCGCCGATGTGGCCGCAGGTCCCGCCGTCGGAAGGCTGCTTGCTCGCCGGCATCGCGCTGGTGCGCGACAAGAAGGCTCCCCCCGACGCTCCGCCGGAGATCGCCGCCGCGGCGAAGAAGATCGCCGGCGTGCTCAACCTGAACGAGCGCGCAGCGCTGGAGAAGGCGGGCACCGAGTCGCATTTCGCGGACGCCCTGGCGGCGCGCATCGCGCTCGAGGTCTGCCGCGTGGATGCGGCCCGGCTCTTCACCAGCCAGCCGCCGGCGCTGGTGGACGACGCCTCGGTGAAGGTCATGACCCAGGTGGTGGACGCGGCCTCCGCGCGGCTCCAGAAGGAAGCGGACGGCGCCATCAGCCGAGGCGAGGTGGAGAGCCTGCAGCTCATCACCGCGTCGAGCGCGGCCCTTTCCCGCGATCTGCACGGCTTCAAGCAGGCCGCCGACCGGCTGCGCGGCGTGGGCTCGGCTCCGCGCCTGGGCGCGGGCTCGCTCGATCCCGAAGTGGTGCTGCCCGGCCAGACCTACAGGCCGCCGCCCAAGCCGTCGGAGCCGGCGTACGTCAGGCCCGAGCTGCGCGAGTTCCAGGGACTGGGCGAAAGCTCCGCCGAGACGCGCCGGTCGCGGACGCTGGTCGTGTGCATGCTCGGGCTCGGTGCCGCGATCATGAACGTGCTGTTCTTCACCTATCCCCGGGTGCACGAGCTGCCGCCGGTCCCCGGAGTGGCGCGCATCGAGGTTTCGCTGCCGAACGCGCGCGTCACATTGGCGTCCGACTTCGCCGAGAAGCAGGAACAGGCGATCGCCGCGCTCGTCAAGGTGCTGCGCGAGCGCGGCGTAGAGAGGGCGATCCTCATCAAGCCAAACGGCAGCGGAGCAGGGATCCTCTCCGCGACCGACGGGAAGGCGTACGGGCTCCCTCCGCCGGTGAAGCGCAACGACATCCCGCTTCCGGTGGTGCCGGTCCAGGCGCCCCCGCCGCAGCAGCCGTCTCCGGCCACGCAGCCCGACTCTCCGGCCGCGCAGCCGGTGCGCGCTCCGGCGCCCGCGCAGACCGCCGCTGGACAGCGGCGCCGCTGAGCGGCGGGCAGCCCCGTGCGTCAACTCCGCATCGATTGCCGAGCGATCAGAAGGTGGGGACTTCGCTCGGCTGGCCCGCCGGATCCGAGCCGCTCCACCCCTCGCTGTACGTGTAATCGCCGATGCCCTGGAATTTCCCGCGGGCGGTGAGCGTCACCGTCTTGCCGTCGGCGGTGACGTTGTACTGGTAGCGCAGGCGGACGGCACCATCCATCGAGGGAAGGTTGAGCCAGTCGGGGTCAGTCGCATTCCAAGAAGCCGCGAGGCCCAGCGCCGGCGTTCCACTCACCGGATCGGCGGGGTTCCACGAGCTGTCGCCGCTGGCGGCGCTCGGCCGCGGAAAGGAGCCCTGGATCTGATAGGTCGCGATGAACTGCATGCGCAGCTTGCTGATCGTCGTGTTCATCTCGGCGCGGCGCGCCCGGGCGGTGAACTTCTGGTAGTACGGGATCGCGAGCGTCGCGAGCACTCCGATGATCGAGACGACGATCATCAGCTCGATGATGGTGAACCCGCGGCTCGCGCTGCGCCGGACCGTTTTCCGTTCCATGTGCACGATTGTCGTTGCGAGGATCGGCGGCCGCAAGTCCGCGTGCGTGCGCCCGGGTGCTACTTCTTGCGGGCGAGTAGGTCCGCCGGCACCACCGCGCCCGGACCGAAGCGATCCGCGATGCGGTCGAGCGAAGCGTTGAGGCGCCCGCGCTTGCGCGCGCCTGGGGGGGATTCGTCGAACAGCCCGAGCTGGGTGCGCGGACCGAGGTCGCCGGCGTGCACGCCGGTGAGCCGGGCCGGGCGGCCGTCCACCTTGGTGAGCAGGCGCCGCGCCACGGCGTAGATCTCGGCGCCGTCGTCGCTCGGTGCGGCCAGCGTCTCCTGCCGGGTGACGATGCGGAAATCGGCGAACTTCACCTTGAGGTGCACCGAGCGCGCGCGCAGGCCGGCGCGGCGCAGGCGCGAGGCCACCCGCAGCGCCTGCCCGTGGATGAAGGGGAGGAGATCCTCGCCGGCGAGGTCCTCCTCGAAGGTCTCCTCCGCGCCGACGTTCTTCGCCTCCCGGTCCGGCTCCACGGCGCGGTCGTCGATGCCGCTCGCGAGGTCGTGCAGCCAGGGCCCCAGGCTGCCCAGCTCCCGCTCGAGCTGCGCGCGGTCGGAGCCGGCGACATCCCCGATGCGCTTCAGGCCCCGCCGCAGCAGCACCTCCTCGGTCTTGGGCCCCACCCCCCACAGGCGCGCGACGGGCAACGGAGCGAGGAACTCGCGCACGCCCCCTGCGGGCACCACCACCAGCCCGTCGGGCTTGCGCAGGTCCGAGGCGATCTTCGCGGCGAACTTCACCTCCGCGATGCCCACCGACGCGGTGAGGCCCAGCTCGTCGCGGATCCGCTGCTTGATCCGGCGCGCCTGTTCCACCGGCGCGCCGTGCAGCGAGATGGAGCGCGTCACGTCGAGGAAGGCCTCGTCGAGGGAAAGGCCCTCCACCTCGGGCGTGAAGGCGTGAAAGATGCGGAAGACCTCGTCGCTCACCTCCGAGTAGCGGTCGAAGCGCGGCGGGACGACCAGCAGGTCGGGGCACAGCCGCAGCGCGCGGGCCATCGGCATGGCGCTGCGGATGCCGAACGGACGGACCGCGTAGCTCGCGGCGAGCACCACGCCCCGGCGCGCGCTGCCGCCCACCACCAGCGGCTTGCCGCGCAGGCCTGGGTCGTCGCGCTGCTCCACCGACGCGTAGAACGCGTCCATGTCGACGTGGAGGATGGATCGCTGCACGGCGCGCATCATGGCGAAAGCGGCGGGAGACCGCCACTTGGAGCCGGCTCGCCCGGACGATCCACGTTAGCCTGCTCGACCGCATGGAGCGCATCGAGGCGATCGAGAACCAGGTGCGGCGCTGGCTCTTCGGCCGCGATTTCGCCCTCTGGTACGACCCGCGCTACCGGCTGCCGATGCCGAGCGTCGAGGCGCGCACCGGGTTCGATGCCCGCCGCGCCGACTTCGCCGCCTGGTTCCTGCTGGAGCGGCGGGCGGTCGCCGCGCGGCGGGTGCGCAGGCCCGTGCGCATCGGCTACGAGGATCTGGCGCGCGTGCATGCTCCCGAGCTGCTCGAGTCGCTGCAGCGGCCGGAGGCGCTCGCCCGCATCTACTCGGTCGACCCGGGTGACGTGCGGCCCGAGGAGCTGATGACCACCGTCCGCCTGGCTTGCGGCGCGACCCTGCAGGCCGCGCGGTCCTGCCTGCGGCCCAGGCCGCGCAACATCGCCGGCCGCGAGCTGAACCTCCTGGGTGGGTTCCACCACGCGGGCGTCGCTCGCAGCGGTGGGTTCTGCGCCGTCAACGACGTGGCCGTCGCCGTGGCGGCGCTCCGGCACGAAGGCTTCCGCGGGAAGGTGGCGGTGCTGGACCTCGACGCGCACCCGCCCGACGGGACGGCGGAATGCCTGGCCGGAGACGGGGAGGTGTGGATCGGATCCATCTCCGGATCGGACTGGGGACCGCTCCCCGGGGTGGACGAGACGGTGCTGCCGGAGCGCGCGGGCGACGCGGAGTACCTCGCCGCCCTCGATGCGCTGCTCCTGCGCATGCCCGAGGCCCAGCTCGCCTTCGTGCTCGCGGGCGCCGACGTCCTTCTGGCGGATCCGCTGGGCAAGCTCGGAGTATCGCTCGCCGGCGCGCGCGAGCGGGACCTGCGCGTTGCGGATGCGCTGGTCCGCACGCCGAGCGTCTGGCTCGCCGCGGGCGGCTACAGTCCCGACGCGTGGCGCGCGCTGGCGGGGACCGGGCTCGCGCTCGGAGCGCGTTCGCGCGCGAAGGTGCCGGACGGGTACGATCCGATCGCGCGGCGCTACTCGCGCATCGCCGCGCGGCTCACCCCCGCGGAGCTGGGGCCGCCCGCCGGCGAGGACGAGCTGCTGCTCGCCGAGTTGGGCCAGCGCAGCGCCCGCCCGCTGGCGCTCGGCTTCTACAGCGCGGAAGGGCTCGAGCTCGCGCTGGCCCGCTACGGCCTGCTCGCCCAGCTCCGCCGGCTGGGGTACGGGCCCTTCCGGGCGGCGGTCGCGAACACCGCGGTCGGGGATCGCGCGCAGCTGTTCGGCCGGGGGGAGGATGGCGGCGAGCATCTGCTCATCGAGTGCGTGCTGGAGAAGCGCGAGATGGGCGGCGAACCCGTGCTGTACGTGCACTGGCTCACGCTGCGCCACCCGCTGGCGCGATTCTCCGCGCAGCGGCCGCGGCTGCCGGATCAGGAGGTGCCGGGCCTGGGGCTGGCCCGGGAGATGGCGGCGCTGTTCGCGCGCATCGCGGAGAGGCTCGAGCTGGCCGGGGTCGCCTTCCGGCCGGCCGCGTTCCACACCGCCTACGCGGGGCGGGCGCAGCTCCGCTTCGTCGATCCCGGAAGGCAGGGGCGCTTCGAGGCGCTCGTCCGCGACCTGGGCGGCATACCGCTCGCGGCCGCGACCGCGGCGGTCGCCTCGGGACGGGTGCTGCTCGGCGGCGAGCCGTACCGGTGGGAACCGGACGAGATGGTCCTCTGGCGGACCCCGCACGCCGAGGACAAAGGAGCGGTCGCCGCCGCGCGCGAGGCCGCCCGGTTCGAGCTGCGGGCCGGCTAGGGCACGGCCGTCGGTCGGCGTCCGGTCAGGAAGTTCAGGACGATCATCACCAGGCCGACGATGAGCGCCAGGTGGATCGCCCAGAAGGTCACCTTGAACGCGAGACCGATGAGCCACAGCACGATCAGGATGACGCCGATGATGGCGAGCATGCGCGCACCTCCTCGCTCTTCAACATGCGTCGCGCTTGCCGGGTGTGCCTGCCCGGCTGCCCGCCCCGTGCCGCCGATAGGGCGGCGCTGTGCCTTTGGAGCGCGGACCCGAGATGCGGTTTTTACCGCCCGTCGATGTACGTCTGGAGCTGCTCGATGAGGAACTGCTTCTCGTCGAGCATGAGCTGGATCACGTCGCGCATGGAGACGATGCCGACCACCTTGCCGGAGTCCTCTACCAGGAGGTGGCGCGTGAAGTGGTCGCGCATCGTGTTCGCGCACTCGCCCTCGCTGGCCCGGCAGGAGATGGAGGGCAGGTCGGTCCGCATCGCCTCGCCGATGGGCATCGAGCCCGAGTCGCCGCGGGCCAGCACGCGCCCGACCAGGTCGCGCTCGGTGACCAGCCCGATGATCCGGCCGCCCTCGCGCACCGCTACCGAGCCGACCTTCCGGTCCGCCATCAGCCGCGCCGCCTCGCGGCAGGGCGTCATGGAGTCGAGCGCGATCACGTCGCGCGTGACGTGCCTGTCGATGCTGGCCATGGCTGCCTCCGTCCCTCGAGTGTAGGGACGGCGCGCACCGCGCAGTCAAGACCGTCCGGCCGGGCGTGCGTGCGCTCTTGGACAGGGTACGGCGGAGGTCGGAGTGCCCGCCGCGTTGTAGAACGACGCGCAGTGGATCTGGACGCGCATCTCGACCGGCTCCGTTCGCTGCTCGATGCGGAGCGCGATGCCGAGAGCCAGCGGTTCGCCGAGGCGACCGCGAAGCTGTCGCTCGCCGAGCGCGCCGCGCGCGGGATGGCCGCGGTGGACCTGCAGGCCGCCGACGAGGAGGGGCTCGCCGGACGCGCGCTGGTCACCTTCGCGCCGGCGCCCGGGCGCGATCCCGGCGGCGCGCAGATCGGCGTCGGCTCGCCTGTCCGCGTGGTGCAGCGGCGCGAGGTGCCGGAGGACGCGCCTTCGGGGATCGTCGCGCGCAGGACGCGAGGCCGCATCGCGGTCGCGTTCGATCAGCCGCCGCCGGACTGGGTGACGGAGGGCCGGGTCGTCCTGGAGCTGTTGCCCAGCCCGGTCACTTACGAGCGCCTCGCTGCGGGTCTGCGGCGGATGCATCTGGCGCCCCGCTGGCACCCGCCGCTGCGAGGCGAGCCGCTCCGGTTCCTCGAGGCAGAGCGCGGTCCGCTCCTCGAGACGGCGCTCAACCCGGAGCAGGCGCAGGCGCTGGCTCTGGCCGACCGCGCCCAGGATCTGGCGCTGGTGCACGGGCCGCCGGGCACCGGCAAGACGACGGTGCTGGTGGAGGTGGTCCGGCGGGCCGCTGCGCGGGGCGAATCGGTGCTGGCCAGCGCGCCCTCGAACCTCGCCGTGGACAACCTGGTGGAACGTCTCGCGGCCGCGGGCCTCAACCCCGTCCGCATCGGCCATCCCGCGCGCGTGCTTCCCGCCGTCCTCGAGCACACGCTGGAGGCGCGCGTGCGTGAGCACGACGAGGCGAAGCTCGCGGCGCGGCTGGTGAAGGAGGCGCTCCAGCTGCGCCAGGCGGCGCGCAAGCAGCGGTCCCGGCGCGGCCCGGGCCGCTTTTCCGAGTCGCGCGCGCAGGAGCGGGAGGCGCGCGCGCTCCTGGCCGAGGCGCGCGAGCGCGAGGACCGGGCCGAGGCCGACGTGCTGGAGGGCGCGCAGGTGGTGCTCGCCACGCTGACCGGGCTCGCGTCGAATGCCCTGCGCGAGCGGCGATTCGACCTGGCCGTGGTGGACGAGGCCACCCAGGCCGTCGAGCCCGCCGCGTACCTGGCCCTGCTCAAGGCCGATCGGGCCGTGCTGGCGGGCGATCATCTGCAGCTGCCGCCGACCGTGCTGAGCGAGGCGGCCCAGCGCGGCGGGCTGGCGGTGTCGCTGTTCGAGCGCGTGGCGCAGGCGCGGCCCGAGGCGATGGTGAGCCTTTCGGAGCAGCACCGGATGAACGAGCGCATCATGCGCTACCCCTCGGAAGCGCTCTACGGCGGCAAGCTGCGCGCGCACCCGTCGGTCGCCCGGCATTCGATCGACGAGGCCCCCTTGGAAGTGATCGACACCGCGGGGCGCGGGTTCGACGAGGCAACGCCTGCGGGATCGGAGAGCAAGGCAAACCCGGGTGAGGCCGAGCTGGTCGCCGCCGAGGCGCAACGCCTGCTCGCGCGCGGGGTGCCGCCGCGCGAGATGGCCGTGATCGCGCCGTACGACGCGCAGGTGCAATTGCTCCGCCAGTTGCTCGCCGCGCACCCGGATCTGGAGGTGGATACGGTGGACGGCTTCCAGGGCCGCGAGAAGGAAGCGGTGATCGTGTCGCTGACCCGCAGCAACGAGGCAGGCGAGCTGGGATTCCTCGCCGACATCCGCCGCATGAACGTGGCGCTGACCCGCGCCCGCAAGAAGCTGGTGGTGGTGGGGGACGGCGCGACGGTCCGCCGCCATCCGTTCTACGACGGCTTCTTCCGGTACGCCGAAGGCCTCGGCGCCTGGCAATCCGCCTGGACCCGATGACGGGAAAACAGATCAAGCTCCGTGAGCTCCGTGTGCTC
Organism: Myxococcales bacterium; assembly: GCA_035260805.1. GTDB lineage: Bacteria > Myxococcota > Myxococcia > Myxococcales > 40CM-4-68-19 > VBKO01. The sequence goes on from DATFUN010000420.1 coordinate 7,909, forward strand.
CGTGGTGCGATTGTTTCGCCCTGGTAGTTGCCTTCCGCGCCTGTCTGCCGGGTGTTAAGGTGCGCGGCCCATGCTGGTCGAGGCGAGCGAGCACGACTCGGGAGATCTGTGGGCGGAAGCGCTGGAGCGCGGGCGCATCGTGCGCTTCGCGCGGCCGCCGATCGAGCTGCCCGCCCGTGCCGAGCTGGACTTCCTCCGCGAGGGTCTCGCGCCCTTCCTCGAGCGCAAGAACGTGAGCTTCTACCCCGAGGCAGACCGGCTGACCGGGCTCCGCGCGCCCCCCGAGGTGCGGCGGCGCGCGCAGGCGATCCTGCGGCATCATTCGGCGCGGGTGCGCGGCTTCCTCGAGCGCGCGATGCCGGCCTTCACCCGAGATTGGCAGCCGGGCACCTCCAGCTTCCGCCCGCTGGAAGAGGCCGGGCGCAACCTGTCCGCCCACGCGAGCAACGAGCTGGTGCACGTCGACGCGGGCGCCTACGGCGCGACGCACGGCGACCGGATCCTCCGCTTCTTCATCAACGTGAACCCGGAGCGCGAGCGGGTGTGGGTGAGCAAGGGGACCTTCGCCGAGCTGTACCGCCGCCACGCGCGCGATGCCGGCGTCGAGGAGGCCGAGGTCGAGCCGGGCGTGGCGGAGCGGGCCCTCTCCGCGGTCCTGCGCGCCGGCCGCCGGGCCGTCCCGATGCTTCGCGTGGTGGATACCTCTCCGTACGACCGGGCCATGCGCCGTTTCCACAACTGGATGAAGGACACTCCCGCCTTCCAGCAGAGCAGCGAGGGCCAGCGGGAGATCTCCTTCGCCCCCTTCCAGGCGTGGATGGTCCTGACCGACGGCGTGTCGCACGCGTGCATCCGCGGCCAGCACGCGCTCGTCGACACCTTCCTGGTTCCGCTGGAGAACTGCCGCCTTCCGGCGGAGGCGCCGTACCGGATCCTGGCCGGCGCGCGCGCATGAGCGCCCCCGAGAGCGTGCTGGTGCTGCGCTTCAGCGCGCTCGGCGACGTGGTGCTCACGGCGCCCGCGCTGGAGGCGCTGCGGCTCGCCTGGCCGGGGACGCGCATCCTGCTCGCGGTGAAGGAGCGGTTCGCGCACCTCGTCCGGCACAACCCCAACGTGGACGAAGTGCTCGAGCTGAGGCGCGGCGAGGGGCCCGTCTCCTTCGCCCGCAGGCTGCGGCAGACGCGGCCCGGCGCGGTGCTCGACCTGCACAACAAGATCCGCAGCAAGCTCTTGCGCTGGCAGATGCCGGGCGTTCGCGCGGTGGTGTGGCGCAAGCGCGATTTCCGGGACACCTTGCCGGTGAAGCTCGCGCTGCGGCCGTACCGCGCCTCCATGCGGTTCACCGATCGGTATCACGCCGCGGTCGAGGAGCTCGTGGGCCGGCCGCTGCCTCGCGGCAGGCTCCGATACTTCCTGGGACCTCGGGATCGCGACGCCGCGGACGCGGTGCTGCGCGCGCACGGCGTCGATCCGGCGCAGCCTCTCCTCGGCATCTCGCCGGGAGCGAACTGGGAGACCAAGCGCTGGCCGGCCGAGCGCTTCGCCGGCCTGGCCCGCCGGGCGCTCGCGGCCGGGCTGCAGGTGGCCGTGCAGGGCAACGACTCGGAGGCGGCGCTCGGGCGGCTGGTCGCGCGGGAAGCGCCGGGAGCCGCCGACATCACCGGCAAGCTCGACCTGCCCGGCCTGGGCGGATTCATCTCGCGCTGCACGGCATTCGTGGCGAACGACAGCGGCCCCATGCACATGGCCCGCGCGCTCGGAGTGCCGACGCTGGCCATCTTCGGATCGACCGACCCCGCCATGTTCGACTTCGCCGGGCATGCGATGCTCTTCGCCGGTGTGGAATGCGCGCCGTGCTCCTTCTTCGGGCGCTCGAGGTGCCCGCGCGGGCACTTCCGCTGCATGCTGGAGCTGACCGAGGAGCGCGCGTGGCAGGCGCTCTCTCCGCTCCTGCGCGCCGGCCGGCGGCTACCCCTCTCGGCATGAGCTGGCCGCAGGCCGCGCTGCTTCTGGTCTCGAGCTCGTCGCGCACCGGCCCCGCCGAAGGCCTGATCTCGCTGGCGCGCGAGGCGCGCGCCCGGGGCGTCGACGCGCGATTCGCGGGGGACACGGTGCGGCCCGGCGAGGACCTGCGTGGGCACCTCGCCCACGCCGGCGTGCCGTGGGAGACGGAGCTGCGCCTGTCGCGCAAGGTCCGCCCGCGCGACCTGCTGCACGATGCCAGGCTGCTCGCGGACTGGGCCCGGTCCGGGCGATTCGACGTGCTCCACGCCGCGTTCGCACACGATCACCACCTCTGCCTGTGGGCCGCGTCACGCACCCGCCGCGACGACCTGCGCGTGGTCCGCGCCGCCCAGCGCGCCGCCGACGTGGCGCCCGGCGCGCTGGGGCAGCGGCGGTGGGCGCTCCGGCGCAGCGACGGCGTCGTGGTGCACTGCGCGGCGTATCGCGACCGGCTGCTTGCGCAGGGCCTCGACCCGGCGCGCCTCGCGGTAGTGGCGGCGGGAGTGGACGCGGCGTGGTTTTCCCCTGGCCGCGCGCCGGAGCTGCGCGCGCGGTGGGGAGTGCCGGAGGATGCTCCTCTCGCCGGCATCGTGGCGCGGATGAAACCCGAGCGCGGCCACCGCGTCCTGCTGGAAGCGTTCGCGAAGGCGCTCCGGCAGGTGCCGGAGGCGCACCTGGTGCTCGTCGGACGCGGCGAGGACGAGCCGGGCCTGCGCGAGCTGGCCGGCCGCCTGGCGCCCTCGCGCATCCACTTCGGCGGGTACCT
>DATFUN010000421.1:0-4733 GCA_035260805.1 Myxococcales bacterium
GAGCTCCTCGTCGGCCGCGAGCTCGCAAGCGCCCGCCAGCCGCGCCAGGGCAGGATGTCCGACGGTGCCGGCGCTGCCCGCCAGGCGGTGGAAGAAGTTTCGCAGCTCGCGCACCGCGCCCGGATCGCCGCTCGCCTGCGCGGCGCGGGCCTGGGCGTCGCGCAGCTGCACCCGGGCATCCTGCATCTCGCGCAGGAAGACGACCTGGAGCTCGCGCGGGTCGAAGGGATCGGACATTCCTGTTGAATCCTATCGGCACGACCGGTACTTCCCTAGTGCGATGATCGAGGTCGAGAGGCTCCACAAGTCCTACTTCGTCCACCGCCGCGAGCCCGGGCTGCGCGCGGCGCTGAGGTCGCTCTGGCACCGGCCGCGCGAAGAGGTGAAGGCGGTGGACGGGGTGAGCTTCCGGGTGGGTGCCGCCGAGCGCGTGGGCTTTCTGGGCCCCAACGGCGCGGGCAAGACGACCACCCTCAAGGTCCTCTCCGGGCTGCTCCATCCCACTTCCGGGCACGTGTCGGTCGCGGGACATACCCCGCAGGATCGCTCGCGCGAGTTCCTCCAGCAGATCACCCTGGTGATGGGTCAGAAGCAGCAGCTCCTCTGGGATCTGCCGCCCAGCGAGACCTTCCTGCTCAACCGGGCCATCTACGACATCCCGCGGCCGCAATACCAGGAGACGGTGGCCGAGCTGACCGAGCTGCTCGGGCTGCGCGGCCTCATGGACAAGCCGACCCGGCAGCTCTCGCTGGGCGAGCGGATGAAATGCGAGCTGGCCGTGGCGCTCCTCCATCGCCCGCGGATCCTCTTCCTCGACGAACCGACCATCGGCCTGGACGTGACCATGCAGGCCACGGTGCGCAGCTTCGTGCGAGCCTACAACGAGCGCTTCGCCGCGACGGTGCTCCTCACCAGCCACTACATGGACGACGTGGCGGCGCTTTGCCCCCGCGTGCTGGTCATCGACCGCGGGCGCCTCATCTACGACGGCTCGCTCGACGAGCTGGTTCGCCGGGTGCGGCCGGACAAGCGCGTGCTGCTCAAGCTCTCCCGGCCGGTCGACGCGCGGGACCTGCAGAGGATCGGCGTCATCGTCTCGCACACCGACGCGCAGGCCGTCCTGCAGGTCTCCCAGTCCGAGCTGCAGAGCGCGGTGCAGCGCGTGCTCGCCCAGCTCCCCATCGTGGATCTGACGGTCGAGGATCCGCCGCTCGAGGAGGTCATGCGCGAGCTGTTCGAGCGCGGGGTCGCGGAGGGCGCGGCGTGAGCCTGCGCGCCGCCGCCAGGGCGTACCCGGCGCTGCTCCGCGCGGGGTTCGCCAGCGCGGTTGCGTACCGCGCCGAGTTCCTCATCTGGATGTTCAGCACCAACATGCCGCTCATCATGCTGGCGCTCTGGGCGGCGGTGGCGCGCAGCGGGCCGGTGGCCGGCTACACGCAGCTTGGATTTGCCGCCTACTACCTGTGCACCCTGCTCGTCCGGCTCCTCACCGGGTCGTGGGTGGTGTGGGAGATGACCATGGAGATCCGCCAGGGCACGCTCGCGCTGCGCCTGCTCCGGCCGATCCATCCTCTCCTCGCGTACAGCGCGGAGAACCTGGCGGCGGTGCCGCTGCGCGGGGTCGTCGCGCTCCCGGTGCTCTCCGTCCTGCTCTGGGCCGCGCGCGGGCAGCTCGGCCACGACCCGCTGCTCTGGCTGATGCTGTGGCCCGCCCTCTTCGGAGCCTGGCTGCTCACCTTCCTGGTCATGGCGCTCATCGGCACGCTGGCGCTCTACGTGGAGAGCGCCGCCAGCCTCTTCGAGGCGTGGCTGGGCGTGTCGGCGGTGCTGTCCGGCTACCTGGTGCCGCTCGACCTGTTCCCGCAGGCCGTGCAGCGCATCGCGCTCGCGCTGCCGTTCAGGTTCCTCCTCTCGTTCCCCGTCGAGCTGATGCTGGGGAAGCATTCCGCCGGGCACGCACTGCTGCTGCTCGGCGGGCAGTGGCTGTACGTGGCCGCCGCGCTGGTGGCGACGACCCTGGTCTGGCGCGCGGGGCTGCGCCGCTACTCGGCGTACGGCGGATGAGGCGCGTCCTGGCCATCGTGCGGGCGCAGCTGCGCGCCTCCGTGGCGCTAGCGCTGCAGTACCGCCTGGAGTTCCTGGTCGAGGGCGCCCTGGCCATCCTGTGGATGGCGGTCACCTTGGTGCCGGTGCTGGTCGTGTTCGGGACGCGCGGGGCGGTGGAGGGCTGGACGTTCCCCGAGATGCTGCTCGTCCTCGGCTGGTTCGTGGCGCTCAAGGGCGTGCTGGAGGGTGCGGTCAGCCCCAGCCTGACGGCGGTGATCGAGCACGTGCGCAAGGGGACCCTGGACTTCGTCCTGCTCAAGCCTGCCGATGCGCAGCTCCTCGTGTCGGTGGCCAAGCTCGAGCCGTGGCGGGTGGTCGATCTCGCCGGCGCCGGGCTCATCTTCGCCTATGCGTTCGGCAAGCTGGGCCGGACGCCCGACTCGGGCCAGGTGCTGGCGGCGGCCGCGATGCTGGTCGGTGCCCTGCTCGTCCTCTACTCGATCGCCATCCTGGTGGTGTCGATCGCCTTCTTCGCCGTGCGCGTCGACAACCTGCTCTACCTCTTCCAGAGCGTCTTCGACGTCGCGCGGTGGCCCAGCACCATCTTCCGCGGCTTCCTGGCGGTGCTCTTCACCTACGTGCTTCCGCTCGCGCTGATGACGACATACCCCGCGCTGGCGCTCCTGGGACGCCTGCGCTTGGGAACGGCGCTGGGCGCGCTCGCGGGCACGGTCGCCTTCGCGGCCTTCGCCCGCACGGTCTGGAGCCTGTCGATCCGGAAATACACCTCCGCGAGCTCCTGAATGGATCCCCACCGTCCGCGAAATGAAAAGCGCAGCGCCGCCGAACACGGCGGCGACTGACGGTTACCAGCGGTGGAACGCGGGGTGCCCTTCCTTCACCGCCACGAAGGTGCCGCGGCAGGTGGCGGTGACCTTGCCGTTCGCCTCGATCGATGCTTCCACCACGGCGCGGTCGCCGGAAAGCTCGGTCACTCTGGCCTGGAGATGCAGGATCGCGTCGAGCGGCGTCGGCCGCTGGAGCTTGACGTGGAAGTCGGAGGTGACGGTGCAGGGCGGCGTCTCCGAGGCGCGCTCCCGCATCATCGCCCAGGTGGCCGCCCAGTTGCTGTGGCAGTCGAGCAGCGCGCCGGCGATGCCGCCGTTCAAGACCTGGCCGAAGGCGACGTGGTGCGGCTCGGGGCGGAACTCGGCGACCACCTCGCGATCGCCGCGGGGGAAGCTCTTGATGCGCAACCCCTTCTCGTTCTTCGGGCCGCAGCCGAAACAGCGGTTGTCCGGCGCGTACCTCTCCTGCAAGCTCAGCTCGTCCATGCGCCTCTTCTACCGCGCCTTTCGCATGCAGTGCGGAGCCTGATGCGCGAACCTCTGCCCATCGACGAAGTCTTGCCGGAGGTCACGGCTCGCCTGCGCGAGGGGTCCTCCCTGGTGCTGGAGGCTCCCGCGGGAGCAGGCAAGACGACGCGCGTACCGCCCGCCCTGCTCGACCTGGTCCCGGGGGAGGTGGTGGTGCTCGAGCCGCGCCGGCTGGCCGCGCGCGCCGCTGCCCGGCGGGTCGCGCAGGAACTGGGCGAACGACCCGGGGAGACGGCCGGCTACCAGGTGCGGTTCGAGGACGTCACCGGCCCCCGCACCCGCCTGCGATTCGTCACCGAGGGTGTGCTGACGCGGCGACTCCTGGCCGATCCGCTGCTGCGCGGCGTCTCCGCCGTGGTGCTCGACGAGTTCCACGAGAGGCACCTGCAAGGCGACGTCGCGCTGGCGCTCGTGCTGCAGCTTTTGCGCGGGCCGCGGCCGGATCTGAAGCTGATGGTCATGTCGGCGACGCTCGACGCTGCACCGGTCGCGGCGCACCTCGGATGCGGGACGGTGCGGAGCGAGGGGCGCCGATTCGAGGTTGCCATCGAGCACGCCGAACGCCCGGACCCGCGCCGCCTCGGGGATCAGGTCGCGGCCGCGGTGCGCAAGCTGACCGTGCCGGGGACGAGCGGCGACGTGCTCGTCTTCCTTCCCGGCGCGGCCGAGATCCGTCACGCGAGCGAAGCGCTGGCGGAGCTCGCCGGGCATCGCGGGCTCCTGGTGCTCCCGTTGCACGGCGATCTTCCGGCCGAGGAACAGGATCGAGCGCTCTCGCCTGCGGCGCGGCGCAAAATCATCCTCTCCACCAACGTAGCCGAGACCAGCGTCACGGTGCCCGGAGTCACCGCGGTGGTGGACAGCGGGCTGGCCCGCATCCCGTCCCACTCCCCTTGGTCGGGGCTGCCCAGCCTGCAGGTGGCGAAGATCAGCCGCGCCTCGGCGGCGCAGAGAGCCGGGCGCGCCGGCCGGACCGCTCCGGGACGCGCCGTCCGGCTCTACACCCGCGCGGACCACGACGGCCGCCCGGAGCACCTCTCGCCCGAGGTACGCCGGCTCGACCTCTCCGAGATGGTGCTCGAGCTGCGGGCGGCGGGGCACGATCCGGCGAGGCTTCCCTGGCTCGATGCTCCGGCGCCGGCCGCGCTGGAGGCCGCCGAGGCGCTCCTGCGCCGCCTGGGGGCGGTGGAGCCCGGCGGCGCGGCGACCGCGCTGGGCCGGCGGTGCGCTGCGTTCCCGCTGCACCCGCGGCTGTCGCGCATGGTGCTCGAGGCGGCGGCGCGCGGAGCGGGACGGGAAGGCGCCGCGGCG
>DATFUN010000422.1:0-9539 GCA_035260805.1 Myxococcales bacterium
CCGCCAGCGCGATCCCGCCGCAGATCCCGTAGAACTGCCCGAAGTAGCCGGCCAGATCGTTCTGCCGCAGCACCGAGGCGGCGGCCAGCTTGAACTGGAAGTCGACCACCGTCACCGCGGCCGCGCTCACCGCAGCTACGGCAGCCACGAGCATCAGGTGGCGGTTTCCCAGGAACGACAGGCCGGCGCGCGAGAGGACGGGTACCGTCCGCCGCGCCCGCCGGCCGGCGATGAGCGGCGCGGTGGAAATGAGCCGCGCCCCCGCGCGCGCCAGGATCGCGCAGGCGGCGAGCTGCACGACCATGAGCCACAGGAGGTTCGGCGCGCCGATCCGCCGGGCGTAGCGGGAGACGAGCAGGCCGAAGATGACGTTTGCCAGCGTGCCGCCGGCGCCGATGAGGCCGAAGAGGCGTTTCGCCTCGCGCGCGTGGAAGACGTCGTTGGCCATGGTCCAGAACTGGATCACGACCAGGGAGGCCATCGCTTCCACGAAGACGTAGAGCGCGGGGTAGACCCAGCGGCCGGCGCTGAACTGCACGAGGCCCCAGAATGCAGCGCACATCGCCGCGCAGCTCGCCGCCGAGATGGCGTTGAGCGCGCCGCGCGGAACCTTGTCCGCCACGCGCGCGTACCCATACGAGACGGCGACGATCGCCGCCGAGGACAGGATGTACAGCCAGGACAGTCCGCGCGCCGTGCCATGCGCCAGGTACAGAGCGTCGCGCACCGAGCGCCCGACCACGACGGCGCCGATCGCGCTCGCCGCGTACGCGGCCATGATCGCGGTGCGGCGTTCCTCGCCGGGCCGGATGCGGAATCCGGCCTCCAGTGCTCGTTCCAGCGTGCCTGGCATGGCCCCGCCCCACACTAGCAAGGCGCTACGGCGGGCGAAGCATTTCCGGGTGTGGCGCGGAGTGAGTGCCTGTCGCGATGTGTAGCGACGGAGGGGAGCAGGGCGAAGGCGCTAGAAGCCTCCCCCGAGGGCGGCGTAGCAGTCGAGGATCGAAGCCCTGCTGCTCTCCAGGCCGTGCGCGCATCCCACGCGCACGTCGGTGGGAAGCACGTAGCCGAGCACCACTTCGGCGCGCAGCTCGGCGCCCGCGCCGGCGTGCAGCGCGAACGGATGGTTCACGGCGCGGAAGCGTCCGTCGTCGAACGGCATCCAGGCCTCTCCGACGTCGCTGAACACGGCGGCGTGCAAGCGGCGCAGGTAGATCGGCAGCGTCCAGGCTCCGGTCTCGACGTCGATGAGCGGGAACCGGTACTCGAAGGTGCCGAGCACGAACGCCTCGCCGGCGAACGCGCCGCGGGCGAATCCCCGCAGGATCCGCACCGGGGCGCTGACCGGGTTCAGGATGGTGCGGACGGGGTCGCCGGAATCGAAGCCGCCCAGCGAGAACAGGTGGCGCTCGGAGAAGTCCCCCCGCGCGACTCCGCCCGCGAGCCGGGCGGCGAAGACGTGGTGGAGAGGGACGCCGTCCTTGCGCCAGGGCAGCGGGAAGAAGCGCGTGTACGAGCTGGTCAGCTGGCCGAAGGTGAAGTCGGAGCCCAAGGGCTTCGCCGCCACGCGCGCGGTCAGCGCGAAACGCTGTCCTTGCTCGAACGAAATGCTGCGCACGAACCTTCGCGCGTCCGAGTAGACGTAGGAGAGCGAGGTGGCGGCGATCAGACCGTCGGGCGGGTTGTCCCCGTTCAGCGCGGGAGTGTTCAGCGCAAAGTGCGTCAGCTCGTACTGCAACCCGATGCGGTGGCTGCGCTCGACCTGGGAGAAGCCGAAGGACGCGGACACCGTTCCCTGCACGACCCGCTCCGTGTAACCCGGGCCGGCGCCCGAGGCGGTGTCGACGTCGCGCAGCGTGGTCAGCGAGATGTCGGGGTAGAGGGTGTGGTTGGTGTAGACGAGGTCCCAGCCCGGCTGCCTGGAGTCGATCGCCCACCACGCCGCGGCCTGGTAGTCGTGACGTTCGGCGACGTCGAAACCCGAGGTGATCGCGCCCACGGTGGTGCCGAGCGCATCCGTGCTCGCGTACGGAAACCACCAGTGCGGCCGGAGCGTGGGCAGCGGATCGTACGGCCGGACCGGGTAGATCTCCTCCGGAGGCAGCGGGGAAGGCTGTGGCCGCTCCACCGCCTCGGCGGGAGCGCGTTCCGCGGGCACGAACGCCGCCGGATCGAACGGCATCCGCGCCAGGTCGTAACCGCGCGGCCCGTAGGTGACCATGGCCAGCTGCGCGCCGTCGGGAGACACCTCCGGCTCGAACGCGCCGAGCACCACGTTGGTCGCTCGCCAGAGGGTCCGGTCGTCGAGGCGGAAGGCGTACACGTCGAAGACGCCGCTGCGGTCGCTCGAGAAGAGCAGGTAGCGGCCATCCGGGGACCAGGCGGGATCGCGGTCGAAGGCGCGATCGCTCGTGACGTCGCTCGGACCGCCGCCCTCCCGCGCGATGAGCCGCACGTCCCAGGTGCCTCCCCGGTGGTGCAGGAAGGCGATCTGCCTGCCGGACGGGCTGAAGCGCGGCGAACCGACCGGCTCGCCGTCGGCGTCTGCGAAGAGCACGCGGGGCTCGGGAGCGCCAGGCTCGACGAGGCCGATCGCCGTCCCGCCGCCGGGCTTTCGCCAGGTGAAGACCAGCGCGCCGTCTCGCGCGACGTCCGGCTCGCTGGCGCGGAGCCCGCGGGTGAGCCGCTCGGTGGAACCCGTCGCCGGATCCAGCGCGTAGAGGTCCTGCACGTCGGCGAACTCCTGGTAGATCTCCGTGCGCGCGTAGACGATCCGCCCGCGCGGATCGACCGCGATGGTGCCCTCGCCGTAGGTGTCCCCGAGGTGGCGATCGCCTTTCCGCGTGGGGGTATCGAGGCGCGTCCCGGGCCGGCAACAGGGCCCCGGGCGCAGCCCCCGCAGCTCCGGCAGCCGGTCCGGCCCGGCGTTGAAGTAGTAGAGCGTGGCCGAGTCGGAGCTGAAGCGAGGCGAGTGCGTCCGCTCGCCCAGCGCGGTGAGCGGTTCCATCTCCGTCTCCCCCGCGGCACGCACGGAATCGCGCACCGCGGCGGCCTTCCGCTCCGCGGCGGCGCGGAACTCGTCGTACAGCTCCAGGTAGCTCTTCCCCAGGACGTGCGCGGAAGAGAGGTTCACCGCCAGCGGGATGGGGCGGCCGCCGAAGTCGTGCGAGAGGTCGCGCAACGCGCCGAACCCGTACTCGTCGCCGATCCAGGTGAGGAACCGACCACCCACCGTGTACCAGTCGCTGGCGCGCGGCCATTGCAGCGGCAGGCTGGAGAGCCGGTCGATGCGCGGGAGCTGGCCGGACAGCGCTTCCGCCCGCACCGACATGTCCTCTGTCGAGGCGCGCACCCGGCCCGCCGCGCTGACCTCGCTCTCGGCCATCACCGCCATGCCCTCGATGATCCAGGGGGGCTGCGCCCCGTTGGGGATCCAGATCTTCCCGAACAGGGAGTTCGCGGCAGCGGGCACGCCGGAAACGGTGTCCAGGTGGAGGATGTGCGTGTACTCGTGGTTGATCAGCTCGGCGACCCAGTCGTCGAAGTCGCTGATGGTCGAGCGCGGATCGGGAGTCGCCGCGTAGCCGTGCACCCGGTCGTAGAAGAGCGGGGTGGCGCTCCCGTTGGCGAAGTCGGTGTCGTCGGTGAGCACGATCTGCGTGCGCTCCGAGGGCTGGTGATCGAGGAGCGGCGAGAGGCGCGCGTGCGCCTCCTCGGCGATGCGCGCCACCTTGGCCGCCAGGCGGTACTCGCCCTGGTGGAAATGGATCTCGAAATGCGGCGTGTCGAGCGTGAGCCAGGCGTAGCGCGGGTCGAACCCGAGCGCGGCGGGCGCCCACAGGAGAGCGCAGACCCAGGCCTTGCGCATCAGGACGCGGCGGCGCGCAGGCGCGTCGGCTGGATGCCGGCCAGCCACTTCTCCAGGCGCAAGGTGAGCAGCTCGGGCTGCTCGATGGGCGCGACGTGGGTGCCGCCGGGGACGGTGAGCATCTCCGCGCCCGGGATCCGGTCGTGCATCTCCTCGGAAAGCCAGTACGGGGTGAAGGTGTCGTGGGTGCCGGCGACGATGAGCACCGGGACGTCGACCTGGGGAAGGTGATCGAACGCGCTGTGCTCGCTGGCGTGCTTGAGCATCCCCAGGAAGAGCTGCGGATCGATCCCGGAGAGGTGGGCGAAGTAGGGCGCGAAGTCCTCGCGCCGCACCACCTTGCCGTTCACCTCCAGGTGCGTGGCGAGCTGGTACGCCCATTCGCCCCCGACCACCATGCGCCAGAGCAGGTGGGTGGCCTCGGGCCATTTCTCCGCGGCGCCGAGCAGGGCGGGAAAGACGTTCTTCAGCATCTTGGAGTCGTGGAAGGTGTCCAGGGGCAGCCCGTGGCTGCCGCAGATCAGCACCATCCCCAGCACGCGGTCCGGATTGCGGCGGTGGTACTCCAGCGCGACCTGAACTCCCATGGAGTGGCCGAGCACGACCGCCTCGCGGGTGCCGGTCTGGTCCAGCACGGCGGAGAGGTCGTCGCAGAGGTCGTCGAACGTCACGCGCGAGCGGTCGGCCGGGACCCCGCTGCGGCCATGCCCGCGGTAATGCCAGCGGACGACGCGGTGCCGCTGGGAGAAGTCGCGCACCAGGTACTTCCAGGCGAAGCCGTCGCAGCCGATGCCGTCGCAGCAGACGAGCGCGGGCGCCCCCTCGCCAACCCTGGACCAGTAGATGCGCGTGCCGTCCTTGCCTTGGGCGTAACCCTCGTCGCCGCCTTGGGGAAGCTCTTCGGCCATGTTGCTCCTACGGTAACGCAGAACCGGCCAGGCGCGAGGTTTGACTTGCGGGACCGCACACGAATCCGGATCATCGCGCCGTGGCGCACCACCACCATGAGACGATCGCTCCGGGGCAGCTGCGCGAGGGAGAAGCAAAAAAGCTCTCCCTCACCCTGTTCCTCGCGCTCATAGCCACCGTCGCCGAGGCGGCGGGTGGTTGGGTAGCGCACTCGCTCGCACTCTTGTCGGACGCCGGACACATGCTCGCCGACGTGGGCGCCATCGCGCTCTCCCTGATCGCGCTGCGCATCGCCAGCCGTCCGGCCGACGCCAGGCGGACCTACGGGTACTACCGTCTCGAGATCCTTGCCGCGCTGGTCAACGGGGCGGTGCTCATCGCCATCGCGGTGGGCATCGTCTTCGAAGCGTGGCAGCGCCTGATGGACCCGCATCCGGTGAACGTGCGGGTGGTCGTTCTCCTGGCGCTGGTCGGCATTGCGCTCAACGGCGCGGGAATGTGGCTCACGCATGCGCGCAACTCGAGCATGAACCTGCGCTCCACCTTCCTGCACCTGGGAGGCGATCTGCTCAACTCGGTGGGTGTGCTCGCCTCGGCGGCCATCATCGCCTGGACGGGGAGGCTGGAGGCGGACCCGCTCATCTCCTTCGTCATCGCCGGGACCATCGTGTGGAGCGCCGTGCGGCTCTGCCGCGAGGCCGTGGACGTGCTGCTCGAAGGCGTCCCCGCCCACCTCGATTTCTCGGAGGTCAACCAGGCGCTGGGCCAGGTGTCGGGCGTGGCCGCGGTGCACGACCTCCACGTGTGGACCATCACCAGCGGCCTGGTCGCGCTCTCCTGCCACATCGTGGTGAGCTGCGAGGGGCCCGACTGCCGGAGCCACGACGAGATCCTCACCGACGCCCGGCAGGTGCTGCGCGAGAAGTTCCGCATCGAGCACACCACCATCCAGTTCGAGAGCGAGACCTACCAGCACGACGACGTGGTGCATTGATGGAGGGCGCCTGGGCCCGAAGGCCGGCCACCGCCGTCTCGCGCCTCTCGGGCCGGTCCCTGCTCTTGCTCAGCGCGCGCGATCTGCTGGTGGCCGCCGGGGATTCCGGAGTGCTCCTGGTGGCGCTGGTGGCGCCCGCTCCGGCCGCGAGCTTGGGATTCGCCCGCGCCGCGCGCGATGCAGGCGCGCCGCTCCTGCTCTCGCGCCCCAGCGGCGCCGCGGACGAGGTGGGGCCGGAGGAAGCCCGCGACGACGCCGCCTTCGTACAGTCGGCGCTGAAGGCGGCCGCCGAGCTGCATTTCAAGGGCCCTCTGGCGCTGCTCAAGGAGCCACCCCGGGCCGGCAGCGCGGTGCCCGAGGCCGATCGCATCCGGCGCGAGATCGAGGTGGGATTCACCGGAGTCGCGATGGCCACCAGCGCGGAAAGCACGCCGGCCGCCCGCGACGCGGCCCTGGTCGCCTCCCACGTCTGCCAGCTGGAGCTGGGCCTGGAGATCGTGCCGCTGGGCGGGTCCGCCGAGGTCGCCGCCGAGCTGGTGCGGCAGCTCAAGTCGCGCGGCGCCCCCCCGAGCGCGCTGCGGCTGGCCGAGCCCGATCGGGGCGTGGCGGCCGAGCTGTCGCCGGTCGCCATCAGCACCACGGCGGAGCTGGCAGCCGGAGAGCTCGCGCGCCGCGGGGTGCGGCAGTTGGTCGCTGCGGGGCCCTTCCTTCGCGCCCTCGAACGCGCCGCGCCGCGCGAGCTGCTCGATACCCTCCAGGGCTGGGCAGACGAGCGGGGCGCGACGCTGGAGCAGGCCGCCGCGCGCCACCAGCGCCTCTTGCGGGATCTCTCGCCCTCCGACCAGGACAAGCTCGAAGCGCTCTGCTGCTTCGAAGCCTTGGAGCTGTACGCGCGCGCCGGAGCGGCGAAGACGGGTCCGGTCCTGCTCCAGCGCGTCGCCGCCGTGGCCCGGAACGAATGAGGGTGGTCGGAGGCGACCTGCGCGGGCGGACCCTGCGCGCGGTGCCCGGCCGATCCACGCGGCCCACCGCCGACCGGGTGAGGCAGAGCCTGTTCGACGTGCTCGGGCAACGCTGCGACGGTCTGCGGGTGCTCGACCTGTACGCGGGGACCGGGGCGCTCTCCCTGGAGGCGCTTTCGCGGGGAGCGACTCACGCCACGCTGGTCGAGCAGGATGCCAAGGCGGCGCAGGTCATCCAGCGCAACGCCGCCGAGCTGGGCTGCGCGGACCGCTGCACGTTGGTGCGGGACGACGTGGCGCGGGCGCTGCCCCGGCTCCGCGGACCGTTCGACCTGGTGTTCTCCGACCCGCCCTATGCGCTGCGGGCTTCTCAAGACACCTTGGACGCGCTGACCCGGCTGCGGCTCGTGGCGCCGGAGGGAAGGGTGGTGCTCGAACGGGACCGCCGCGAGGCAAGTCCCACCCTCCCGGAGGGGCTGGAGCTGGCCGACGAGAGGCGGTACGGGGATACCGTGGTGCTGGTGGCGCGCCGCCGTTGACGGCGACCGCGTCGGCAAACGAGGATGCGGCGGTGCGCATCGCTCTCTACCCCGGCTCCTTCGATCCCCCGACGCACGGACACCTCAGCATCATCCAGCGCGGGCTCCGGATCTTCGACGGACTGACGGTGGCGGTCCTGAAGAACCCCGCCAAGGACGCCGTCTTCAGCGTGGACGAGCGCGTCGAGCTACTCAAGGGGGCGCTGGGCAAAGACGGGCGCGTGCAGGTGAAGACCTTCAGCGGCCTGCTGGTCAAGTTCGCCCAGCAGGAGGGCGTGAACACCGTCCTGCGCGGGCTTCGAGCGGTGAGCGACTTCGAGTACGAGTTCCAGATGGCGAACATGAACCGCAAGCTCGACCGGGAGATCGAAACGCTGTTCATGATGACGGGCGAGGATTACTTCTACATCTCGAGCCGGTTCGTCCGTGACGTGGCTCGGCTAGGAGGAGACGTGGCAGGGATGGTGCCCCCGAACGTGCTCGAGGCGCTGCGGCGGAAGTTCGGGCCGCCGCAGGGAGCGCAGAAATGACCGCCTTCTCGCGCCGGGTGCTCGCGGCGAAGCCGTCCGCCTCGCTCGCCGTGTCGGCGCGCGCGATCCAGCTCAAGCGCGAGGGCCGCGACATCGTCTCCTTGAGCGTGGGCGAGCCCGACTTCCCCGTCTTCCCGCACGTGGCCCAGGCGGTTACGGACGCGCTCCGCAAGGGGTACACCAAGTACACGACCTCCTCCGGGATCGCCGAGCTGCGCGAGGCGGTCAGCGACTGGATGCACGCCGAGGTCGGGCAGCGCTACGCCGCCGCGCAGATCATCTGCACCGCCGGCGCCAAGCAGGCGCTCTACAACGCATGCCAGGCGCTGCTCGACGAGGGCGACGAGGCGGTCATCCCCAACCCGTACTGGGTGAGCTATCCGGACCTCGTGCGCCTCGCCGGCGCCACCCCGGTCGACATGGTGACCCGAGCCGAGGACGGCTGGCACCCACATCCGGACGCGCTGGCGCGGGCCATCACGCCGCGCACCAAGGTCGTGATGCTGGGCAGCCCCAGCAACCCGACGGGCGCGGTCTGGTCCAGGGAGGCGATGCAGGGCATGGCGCGCGTGCTGGAGAAGCACCCGCGGATCACCGTGCTGTCCGACGACATCTACCACCGGCTCGTCTTCGGAGGCGTGCGCGCCTGCAACATCCTCGAGGTCGCGCCGCAGCTGCGCGATCGCACGGTGCTGATCAACGGCTGCTCGAAGGCGTACGCGATGACCGGGCTCCGCTTGGGCTGGGCCTGCGGGCCGCAGGAGATCGTCTCGGCGATGAACAAGGTGCAGGACTCGAGCACCTCGAACCCCAACTCGCTCGCGCAGTACGCCGCCGTGGCGGCGCTGCGCGGGCCGCAGGAAGGGCTGGAGGCGATGCGCGCCCAGTTCGAGCGGCGGCGCGATCTCATGGTCGAGCTGGTCCGCGGCATCGCGCGGGTCCGATGCGCGCGTCCCGAGGGCGCGTTCTACGTCTTCTGCGACGTCTCGGAGTATCTCGGGCGGGTGCCGGACGACGTGAAGCTCTCCCAGGTCTTGCTGGAGGAGCACGGCGTCGCGGTGGTGCCCGGCTCCGCGTTTGGCCAGCCCGGATATCTCAGATTGTCGTTCGCCACCTCCGACGAGCAGATCCGTGCGGGCGTCGACCGGATGTCCCGCGGGCTGCAAGCGCTGGTCTAGACCCCGAACCCGAGGTGCACATGCGAAACCTGCTCAGGGCAATCGCCGTCGCCGTCGCGCTGCTCTTCGCCGCCCCGACCGTCTCCTGGGCGAAGGCGGCTCCCAGCGCGAGCAAGAAGAAGGCGGAGAAGCTCGACCTCAACACGGCCAGCGAGGATCAGCTCAAGGATCTGCCGGGGATCGGCGACGCGTACGCGAAGAAGATCGTCGCGGGCCGTCCCTACAAGGCGAAGGACGAGCTCTGGGAGAAGAAGGTCATCCCCAAGGCGACCTACCAGAAGATCCGCGACCAGGTCGTCGCCCGCCAAAAATAACCCCGTTGGAAGTGACCGCGATCTCTTGGGGGGTCGAGGGGGGAGCGAGCTCCCCCCTTGTGGAGGCGCCGAAGGCGCCGGATCGAAGAGGGTGCTGTCGCCGGCAGAGCAGTCGAGGCCAGCGAGCCTCAGGTCACAACCTATGTATCTGCATCATCGAAGCGCCGAAGGTCGGGCGGTTCGGCGGCACCGCGCTGGCGATGATCACCGCTTCGCCCCGCATCGCGTCTCCCGAGCCGACCAGC
>DATFUN010000423.1:0-2143 GCA_035260805.1 Myxococcales bacterium
CGGAACGTTCTGGGATGCGCGAGCCGGTCGCGGCAGGTCAATGCAATGTGAAGGCGTGCGCCAGCTTGCGCAGCCGCGGCGTCCGCATCCTTCGCGACATCTTCCCGTTCGCCTTGCCGTTCATCCGTTCGCGGTGGCGCCGGGCGAGCTTCTTCGCCAGCGCGATGGGGGTCGCGTCCCTGCCCTTTCGGAGGAGCTCGAGCAGCGCGGCCTCGCAAGCGGAGCGCTCCCGGCCGGTGCAGCTGATGAGCTCCTCCACCGTCGCGAAGTAGGGGTGGATGACCTCGCCCTCGTAGGCCGAGGAGAGGATCGACGGCCAGATGTACGACGACTTGCAGACCGCCGGCGTATTGCCGAGCTGTTCGGCCGTCTGCTTCACCGCCGCGGTGAGCAGCTTGCGGCGATCGGTCACGCCGTCCACCGCCTCGGCGTGCAGGCGCGCCAGGATGTTGGCGCAGATCATGGTCCCAGCCCAGGTGCGGAAGTCCTTGGCGGAGAAGCGCTCGCCCATCACTTCCTTCACGTCCTCGTTGATCATCTGCCGGTTGACCTTGACCAGCTTGCCGGCGTCGTTGCGGTACTTGAAGAGCTGCCCACCACGCATCTGCTTCAGCTCGCGCACGATGCGGGCCACGCGCCGGTCGTGCAGCTCGCGCACCTGCCGCTTGCCCGACTTGCCCATGTAGTCGAAGTGCACCGTGTCCCCGTGCACCGCGACGTGCCGGTTCTGCAGGGTGGCGATGCCGAAGCTGCCGTTCTCCTTGGCGTAGACCTCGCTTCCCGGCCGCATGAAGCAGGTGGAGAGGACGCGGAGGATGCAGCCCATCACCCTCTCGCGGGGCAGTCCCCGCAGCGCCAGCCGGCGGTCGATCTCCTTCCGCAGGCGCGGCAAGGCCTTGCCGAAGGCGACGAGCTTCTCGTACTTCCTCTTCTCCCGCTCGACCACCGCCCGGTCGCTGTAGCGGTATTGCCACCGCCCCTTCTTGTCCCTGCCGATCGCCTGCAGCTTGGCGTTCGGCGCCCGGCTGACCGCCACGTCCGTCCAGGCAGGGGGGATCTTCAGCTCTTCCAGGCGACCGAGGTCCCGCTTGCTCGCTCCCTCCCACCGGAACCCCCTCTTCGGCGACCCCAGGCGGTGGATGCCGGTCTGCTGGAGCTGCTCGATCAGGGTCATGAACCGTCAATCTAGGTACCCCAGCGCGGCGCAACCCACGGCGCCGGGCGGCATCCCATCAATCCCGCGAGCATCGAGGCGCAGAACGCCTGAACGGGCGTAGCGCCGCTTGCTTGCCGTTTCCTCCGTTTCGGGGTAGGGAGCGCGGCTCCGAAACGCGGGAGCCGCTCGGAAATTCGCGCTCACGCGGCGCTTGTTCCAGACTGAAATCAAGAAGGGCAGACACAGACGTGGCGAACATCGACCTCATCCGCAACATCGGCATCTCGGCGCACATCGACTCGGGGAAGACGACCCTGTCCGAGCGCATCCTCTATTACACCGGCCGGATCCACCAGATCCACGAGGTGAAGGGGAAGGACCAGGTCGGCGCCAAGATGGACTCGATGGAGCTGGAGCGCGAGAAGGGCATCACCATCCAGTCCGCCGCGACCTACTGCGAGTGGGATCCGAGCGACGCCTCGCGCCCCACCCACAACATCAACATCATCGACACGCCCGGACACGTCGACTTCACCATCGAGGTGGAGCGTGCGCTCCGCGTGCTCGACGGCGCGATTCTGGTGCTCGATTCGGGCAAGGGCGTGCAGAGCCAGTCGATCACCGTCGACCGGCAGATGAGGCGCTACCGCGTGCCGCGCATCGCGTTCGTGAACAAGATGGACAACCCGGGCGCGAACTACGAGCGCGTCTCGGACATGCTGAAGGAAAAGCTCCAGCACCATCCGGTGAAGTTGCAGGTGCCGATTGGCGCGGAAGACAAGTTTCTCGGCATCATCGACGCCATCACCGGCAAGGCTTACTACTTCGACGGCGACGACGGCGAGAAGATCCGCGAAGAGGCGCCGCCCGCCGAGTACGCGGACAAGGTGAAGGCCGCGCGCGAGCTCATCATCCAGCAAGTTGCCGACGTGGACGACGAGCTCGCCGAGAAATTCATCAACGAAGAGCCGGTGTCGGACAAGGAGC
>DATFUN010000424.1:0-4372 GCA_035260805.1 Myxococcales bacterium
ACTTCGTGGGCACGGATGAAGCCGCAGCGATCGAATTAGCCGAAGCTTTCTACGGCAGACCTGTGAAGGTACTTCCGGGTGCGCCAAATGGTGCATCGGAGCTTAGCAACGTTCATGATCTGATTTATTCTGGCGTTATGCCTATTTGGCGCGACGAAGACGTGCTCGACACCTGGTTCTCGTCCGGCCTGTGGCCGTTCTCGACCCTCGGGTGGCCGGACGACACGCCCGCGCTGCGCACCTTCTATCCGAACTCGGTGTTGGAGACCGGCTTCGACATCCTCTTCTTCTGGGTCGCCCGCATGGCCATGCTGGGCCTGCATTTCATGGGCGAGGTGCCGTTCCGGGTGGTGTTCCTGCACGCCATGGTGCGCGACAAGCACGGCGAGAAGATGTCCAAGACGCGCGGGAACGTGATCGACCCCTTGGACATCACCGCCAGGTACGGCGCCGACGCGCTGCGCTTCACGCTCGCCTCGATGGCGGGGCAGGGCCGCGACATCAAGCTCGACGAGAAGCGCATCGAGGGCTACCGCGCCTTCGCCAACAAGATCTGGAACGCCGCGCGATTCGTGCTGCGCAGCGCTGACGGGTACGACCCGGACCACCCGGCGCCGCCGGCCAGCGTGTACGATCGGTGGATCCTCTCGCGCTTCCAGCGCTGCGCGGACGAGACGCGCCAGGCCCTCGAGGAATTCCGGCTCAACGACGCGGCAAACGGCATCTACCGCTTCGTCTGGGGAGAGCTGTGCGACTGGGCCATCGAGCTCGGAAAGCCGGCGCTGTACGGCGACCGCACGCAGGCGGAGCGCGCCGGTGCGCAATCCGCGCTGCTGCAGGCGCTGGAAGGCGCCCTGCGGCTCCTGCATCCGTTCATGCCCTTCGTGACCGAGGAAGTGTGGCAGCGGCTGCCCAAGCGCCGGGGCCATGCTCCTTCGATCATGATCGAGCGGTACCCGGCGCCGGACTCGCTCCTCGATCCACGCGCGGAACAGGAGATGGACGTGCTGGTGCGCGCCATCGACGGGGCGCGGAGCCTGCGCGGCGAGGTGAACCTGCCGCCGAACCAGGCGGTGCCGCTGGTGCTTTCGCCGCGCGACGCGGCCGCGCAGAGGCTCTTCGAGACGCACCGCCATGCCGTAACCCGGCTGGCCAACGCGTCCGACGTGAAGGTCTTGCCCGCCGGAGCGCCGCGTCCGCGGCAAGCCGCGGTGCACGTCGAGCCGGAGGTGGAGGTGCACCTCCCGCTCGCCGGCCTCATCGACTTCGCCGCCGAGAAGGCGCGCGTGACGAAGGAGCTGCAGAAGCTGGAAGGGGAGCTCGCCGGCATCGCGAAGCGCCTGGACAACCCGGGCTTCCTCGCGCGCGCGCCGGCCGAAGTGGTCGAGAAGGACCGCGCCCGCGCGGCAGAGCTGGAAGAGAAACGGGACAAGCTGACGCGCCACCTGGATCGCGTCACGAGAGCGGAGGATGGAATGAACGAGCAGAAGAGCGGGAGCAACGGTGGCGCGGGCGACGAGAAGCCCGAGCAGGGCCACCGGAGCATGGATCAGATGGGCACCCATGGCGGCCCCTCGCACGGGGGCGACGGATCGCGGTCCGAAGGCGGCCCGCATTCCGATCCGCAGTCGGCGGGCCGTTCCGCCGGCGGGGCCGGCAGCCACGGAGGCGGGCCTTCCGAGAAGCACGAGACGAGCGGCCACCCGGGCGCGTCGTCCCAGGCCGAGGCCGAGAAGGAAGGCCAGTCCCCGGGCGAGAAGGAGGGCATCGCCGCCCAGACCGTCTCGCGGGTGAAGAGCCTCGCTCGCGGGCTGATGGAGAAGGCCGCCGGCGCGATCGAGACCGGGATGCAGACGGCCGAGGAGAAGCTGGACGAGCTGGCCAGGAACGCGCCCCAGATCCAGGAGCGGCTCGCCAAGAAGGCCGCCAAGGCCAGGGGCAAGGCGACCAAGGCAGTCCGCTCGGCCGGCAGCAAGGCCCGGAAGGCGGTCGCCCGCGGCAAGGCGGCGGCGAAGGCCGGCGCAAGGGCGGCGCGGAAGGGTGCACAGGGCGCCCGCAAGAAGGCGGGGGGGCGCGCCGCGGCGAAGGCGAAGGCGAAGAGCCGCGCGCCCGCCAAAGCTGGCCGGGGAAAGGCGAGCGCGCCCCGGCGGGCATCCTCGCGCGGAGGGGCGGGCAAGGCTCGCCGCTCGCGGCGCGGCAAGCGCTAGCGGTGCGGGCG
The DNA here is from genome assembly GCA_035260805.1 of Myxococcales bacterium. Classification (GTDB taxonomy): domain Bacteria; phylum Myxococcota; class Myxococcia; order Myxococcales; family 40CM-4-68-19; genus VBKO01. Next base: position 2,219 of record DATFUN010000424.1, read on the forward strand.
CCGGTGGATCTGGGCCGGCCCGGCGATGCGGTGGGCCGGCTCATCGAGCTGGCGCTGGACGAGGACGTGGGTCCCGGCGATCGCACCGCCGAGGCCTGCGTCCCCGATCAGGCGCGCGGCACGGCGCTCATCGTCGCGAAAGAGCCGCTGGTCGTCTCCGGAGTGTCGGCCGCCGCCCGCGTATTCCGCGCTCTCGATGGGGAATGCCAGCTCGAGGCGCTGCTGGGGGAGGGCGACCCGGCCGACGCGGGCGCAGGCGTGCTCCGCGTGCGCGGACGGCTCCGCGCCATCCTGAGCGCGGAGCGCACGGCGCTCAACCTGCTGCAGCGGTTGTGCGGCGTCGCCACGACGACCCGCAGGTACGCGCAGGCGCTGCGCGGCACCAGGACGCGCCTGCTCGACACGCGCAAGACGAGCCCGGGGATGCGGGAGCTGGAGAAGGCGGCGGTCCGCGCCGGCGGAGGCACCAACCACCGCGGCGCGCTCTTCGACGGCATCCTGGTCAAGGACAACCACGCCGCGGCGGCGGGCGGGATCGGCGAGGCCGTGCGCCGCGCCAAGGCCGCCGCCTCCCCCTTCCTGCGCGTGGAGGCGGAAGTGAGCACTCCCGAGCAGATCGAGGAAGCGCTGGCGGCCGGAGCCGACCTGCTCCTCCTCGACAACCTGGGAGATCGCGAGCTGGCCGCGGCGGTGAAGCAGGTCGCCGGGCGCGTCCACACCGAAGCGTCGGGGGGCGTCACCCTGGACCGCTTGCAGCCTATCGCCGCCTGCGGGGTAGACTACGTGTCCGTGGGCGCCCTGACGCACTCCGCTCCGGCGGTCGACCTGAGCCTGGTCGTGGAGGGCCGGGAGTGAGCCCGCTGGTCTCGCCCGCCCCCGGCGAGGCCGAATCCTCCCATTGGACCGACGATCGCATGGACGCCTTCGTGCTCGGCATGCTGCTCGAGTGCGACGACGACTTCGTGTCCGGCTCGGTGCTCTGCGACAAGCTCGACGTGCCTCGCGCCGAGCTGCTCAAGCGTCTCGACTCGCTCCGCGCGCGGGGCTACGTGATCCAGGCCTCCGGCGGGCGCGGCTATCGGTTGGCGGGAATGCCGGAGGGGCTGTCGGAGCGCGAGATCGCTCCGCTCCTGGGGACGGCCGAGATCGGACGCGCCATCCACCATTACGCCGAGCTCGCCTCCACGAATGACGAGGCGCACCGACTCGCGGAAATGGGCGCGCGGCACGGCGAAGTGGTGATCGCCGAGCTGCAGACGGAAGGACGGGGCCGGCGCGGGCGTCCGTGGCTCGCGCCGCCGGGCAGATCGATCGCGCTCTCGGTCATCCTTCGCCCCTCCATCTCCGCGGCGCGCGCGGCCGAGATCACGCTGGCCGCCGCCGTTGCGGTCTGCGAGGTGGCGCGGGAGCTGGGAGCCGCGACGGCCCGGATCAAGTGGCCCAACGACGTCGAGTGCGACGGCCGCAAGCTGGCCGGGCTCCTCAGCGAGCTTCGCGCCGACGGGGAGAGCGCCCGGCACGTGGTGCTGGGGGTCGGGCTCAACTGCGGGCTGTTGCCGCAGGACTTCCCGGACGAGCTGGTCGACCAGGCCACCAGCCTGCGGATCGAGAAGGGCGAGGAGGTCCCCCGGGCGCTCGCCTGCGCGCGCCTTCTCGAGGCGCTCGACGAGTGGCTGGCGCTGCACGAGGTGGAGGGATTCGCCCCCGTGCGGGATCGCTGGCGCCAGCTCTCCTCGACCCTGGGTCGGCGCGTCCGGGTGGAGCTTACGCCGGGCGTCCTGGAAGGCGACGCGGTGGACCTGGCGGAGGACGGGGCGCTGCTCATCCGCACGAAGGATGAGGCATTGACTCGGGTCATGGCGGGCGACGTCACCCATTGCAGGGTCCTGTAGGGTCTGTACCCACGGTCCTTTGTTGACCGCTACTCTCGCGCTGCCGATACTCGCGGGCATGCTCCTGGCGATCGACGTCGGCAACACCAATACGGTGCTGGGGCTGTTCGATCTCGCGCCGAAGCCGACCTTGCGGGAGTCCTTCCGGTTCCAGACGGAGAAGGATCGCACCGGCGACGAGTACGGCCTGCAGCTGCGCTCCTTGTTCGACTTCGCGGGAGTGAAGCTCGAACAGGTGCACGACGTGATCGTCTCCAGCGTG
>DATFUN010000425.1:0-5461 GCA_035260805.1 Myxococcales bacterium
GCGACGGTGGCGCTGTGGGGATAGAACGCTCCGATGGCCTCTACCGTGGTCGCCTGCTTCTCGAGCTGGAAGAATTCGACGGCGCCCATCGGCACGCGCTGCCCTGTACCCTCGACGGAGATGACCTGGATCAACCGCTCCGGCGCCGTGTACGGCAGCGGCCGCAGCAGCGCCGCATGGACCACGCTGAACATCGCCGTGCTGCTGCCTACCCCGACGGCCAGCGCCAGGACCGCCAGCGCGGTGAACCCTGGCTCGCGCGCGAATCCGCGGATGCTCTGCCGGAGGTCGAAGACGAAGCCCTGCATGGTTCGGCCCTCCCGCTCACCTCTTCTCGTCCTGCTTGCCTTGCTCCCGATTCGCTCCCTTGCTGACTTTCTGCAACTCCTCCTGGCTCTGCGCCAGCTCGTCCATCTCCACCCGGTGCGTCTCCAGGAAGGTGACATTGGCCGGATTCAGCGCCTCGCGCAGATCGGCGGTGTCGATCTGGACGCCGCGCGCCTCGATGGCGACCACCAGCGACGCCTGGGCCGTGGCCATCTGGACCATGACGTACTCGCGGGCGCCGATCCCCTCCGCGCGCAAGGCGGAGGCGACGCGGGGATCGCCGTCCAGCGCCTTCGCTTTCTCGTCGAGAGTCTTCGCGCGCCTCGCGTTCTTTTGAATGGATTCCGCCAGGCTCGGGTCCCTGGCGACCGCAGAGGCGAGGCGCTGCATCACGGCGGCTGACTTGCGGACGTTTTCGCTCGTCAGGCGGAAGGTCTTCAGCGCCTCCTCGTCGGGCGTGTTGAGGCGCGTGCCGGCGAGGACGGGGACCGCGAGGAGCAGGAGAAGCACGAGGTGCGCAGCGCGCGGCAGGAAGTCCACATTTCCCACCGTGCGCCCCGCGCTCGGTCATGGCAAGGTGGACGCCGCATGCACAGGACCGCCTTGCTCGTCTGCCTGGCGCTGCCCTTCGCCGCGCCCGCGCAAGAAGACCCGGACTTCCAGTTCCTGCAGAGCCTCACCCAGACCCGGTACTGGGAGCTGGGGCGGCCGGCGTCGATCCGCGTCACTCCCGACGGAAGCGCGGTGCTCTTCCTCCGCGCGCTGCCGCGCAATCCCGAGATGCGGCTCTTCTCCTTCGACGTGAAGACCGCGCAAACCCGCGAGCTGATCACCCCCGAGCAGGTCCTGGGAGGAGCCAAGGAGGAGCTGTCGCCTGCGGAAGCCGCGCGCCGCGAGCGGATGCGCGTCACCGCGCGCGGGTTCACCAGCTACGATCTGTCGGAAGACGGAAGCACGGTGTTGGTGACGCTCTCGGGCCGCGCTTATCTGGTGCCGCTCGCAGGCGGCACGGCGCGGCAGGTCGCCGGGCCCGGGCCCGACGGGGAACCCGTGTTCGATCCGCGCCTCTCGCCCGACGGGAAGAGCGTCGGGTTCGTCCGCGGCGGCGAGCTGTGGGTCGCGAAGGTCGACGACGGCTCCGAGCTGCAGATCACGGAAGGCGCGACCCCGCTCGTCACCCATGCGGAAGCCGAGTTCGTCGCCCAGGAGGAGCTGCGCAGGTACACCGGCTGGTGGTGGTCGGGCGACTCGCGCTGGCTCGTGTGGGAAGAGGCCGACTCGACCGGCGTGGAGAAGCTCTGGGTCGGCGACCCCGCGCACCCCGAGAAGCCGATCACCCCTTCCCCGTACCCGCGACCCGGCAAGCCGAACGCGGTCACGCGGTTCGCGATCACCAGCGCCCAGGGCGGCCGGACCACCTGGATCGACCTGGACGCGAAGAAGTGGGAGTACGTCGCGCGAGTCGAGTGGCCGGCCGGCGCGCCGCTCACGCTGGAGCTGCTCTCGCGCGATCAGAAGGACCTCGCGCTCGTGTCCGCCGACCCGAGGACGGGCAGGACCCGCGAGCTGCTCCGCGAGCACGACGACGCGTGGGTCGATTCGGTGCGCGACTACCACTGGCTTTCGGGCGGGACCGGGTTTTTGTGGAGCACCGACGCCGGCGGCGAGTGGCAGCTCGAGCTGCGCAAGGCGAACGGCGCGGTGATGCGGACGCTGACCCCGCTCGACTTCGGCTACGCGGGGCTCCAACACGTCGACGATCGCAACCACGTCGCCGTGGTCGCGCGGAGCCCCGACCCGCAGGACCGCCAGCTCTACGAAGTCCCGCTCGGCGGCGGCGCGCCGCGCGCCATCACGCGCGGGCCCGATCTGTACAAGGGAGAGTTCTCGCGCGAGTCGACCGTCTGGGTGCGCGCCCGCTCCTCGCGCAACGGACAGCTGCGGCACGAGGTCCTGCGCGGCGGCAACGTGCTGGGCGAGCTGCCCGCGATCAACGAGCCCTACCCGTTCCTTCCGCGGCTGGAGATCAAGAAGGTCGGGCCGCCCCCCGGCTTCTTCGCCTCGATCGTGCGGCCGCGCGACTTCGACGCGCGCAAGAAGTATCCCGTCTGGGTGCAGGTCTACGGCGGGCCCAATGGACCGCAGGTGGTCCCCTTCGCCCCGCGCTACGTCCTGGACCAGTGGATCGCCGATCACGGTTACCAGGTGGTGCGCATCGACAACCGAGGCACCACGGGCCGCGGCCATGCATGGGAACGCGCAATCCTGGACCGGTTCGCCGAGGTGCCGCTCGAGGACCAGGTCGCGGCCCTGCAGGCCCTGGCGAAGCTGGACCCTTCCTTCGACCTGGGCAGGGTGGGGATCTACGGCCACAGCTTCGGCGGCTTCATGTCCGCACTGGCCGTCGAGCGGCGCCCCGACGTCTTCCGGGTGGGCGTGGCCAGCGCCCCGGTGGTCGACTGGATGAACTACGACACCGCCTATACCGAGCGGTACCTCGGCGTGCCGCCGCCCGCGGGGACCGCAGACGATTACCCGCGCAACGGGCTCCTGGCGTATGCGAAGGACCTGTCGCGGCCGCTGCTCATCATCCACGGCACCGCCGACGACAACGTCCATTTCAGCGAATCGCTGCTCCTGGCCGACACGCTCTTCCGCGCCGGCAAGAAGTTCGAGTTCCTGCCGCTCGCGGGAATGACGCACATCATCGCCGAGCCGGCGCTGCAGGCCCGCGACTGGCAGCGCGTATTCGCTTTCTTCGATCAGCACTTGAGGAGGGAGCCATGACCGCCATCGCCACCCTGCTTCTCGCGTCGACTCTGCCATACTGAGGCGCAGCGCCGCCGAATCCGGCGGCGGCTGGTGCATCCAAGGCTCTCCATGGCTGGTTTCCTGCTCCGCAATGCCTACGTCCTGCTGTTCGCCGCCTGCCTCTGTGAGCAGCTTGGCGCGCCGATCCCGGCGGCGCCCCTTCTTCTCGGCGCCGGCGCCCTGGCGAAGGTGGGAACCATGGCCTTGCCGCAGGTCATCGGTCTTTCCGTCCTCACTTCCATGCTCGGGCACTCCGTCTGGTTCTGGGCCGGGCGGAGGCGCGGAGGAGCGGTGCTGCGCCTGATCTGCCGGATCTCGATCGAGCCGGACTCCTGCGTGCGCCGCACCGAGGACTTGTTCGCGCGACACGGCGGGCGCGCGCTGGTGGCGTCGCCCTGGGTTCCAGGCCTGGCCGTGGTGGCGCCGCCGCTTGCAGGCATGACGGGCATGAGCTGGAAGCGCTTCCTGGCGCTGGATGCGCTCGGCGCGCTGCTGTGGGCCTCCCTGTACGGGACCCTCGGGTACGTGTTCGGGACGCAGATCCTGCTGGGCTTCAATGCCGCGCTGCGGCTGGGCGGGTGGTTCCTCCTGGCGGGCGTGATCGCGGCCGGCGCATGGCTGGGCTGGAAGATCGCCCAGCGGAAGGCGCTGCTGCGCAGCGTGGAGATCCTGCGTGCCGAGCCCGAAGCCCTCCTGGCCCGTCTGGATTCGGCCACCCCGCCCCTGGTGGTCGATCTGCGGCACGAGCTGGATCTGGAGGCGAACCCCACCTCGCTGCCGGGCGCTGTCGTCGTCGGGATGGACGAGCTGCTCGCTTGGGCCGAGGAGGTCCCCCGCGAGCGGGAGATCGTCCTCACTTGCGATTGACCCAACGAAGTCTCGAGCGCCCGTGCGGCGCTCCGACTCCGCGACCGCGGCTTCAAGAACGCCGTTCCGCTCCGCGGCGGGATCAGCGGCTGGCGCGCACTGGGCTATCCGTTGCACCCGACGCGACACCACGCCCGTCCCTTGCCGGTCGAGGTGGCCTCCCGGGGCGCCGCTGAAACGCGGTAGGGTGCCGCCCCATGGGGGCAAGCTACAACGCCACGGTCGATCTGCTGGAGAGGAACCTGGCCCAGCCGGACCGGCCGGCCTTCCGGCAAGACGGGAGGGTGACCACCTACGGCGCCCTCTGCGAGCGGGCCGACCGCGCCGGCAACGCGCTCCGGGCGCTGGGCGTCCAGATGGAGCAGCGGGTGCTGCTCTGCATGCTCGACACGCCCGATCTCCCCGCCGTGTTCTGGGGGGCGATGAAGGCCGGCCTGGTCCCGGTGCCCCTCAACACGTTGCTCACCACCGCCGACTACGAGTACCTGCTGCGCGACAGCCGCGCGCGCGCTCTGGTGGTCAGCTCCGCGCTCCTGCCCAAGGTGGAGCCGGCGCTGCGCGGGCAGCCTTTCTTGACCTCCGTGGTGGTCTCGGGAGGATCGGCCCCCGGGCACGTGGCCTTGGGCGAGTTGCTCGCGCAGGCGCGCACCGACCTCGATCCGGCGCCCACCACGCGCGACGACGTGGCCTTCTGGCTCTACTCGAGCGGGTCCACCGGCCAGCCGAAGGGCGCGATGCACCTGCACGGCGACCTGGCCGAAACCGCGCGGCTGTACGGCGAGGGCATCCTCGGCCTGCGACCGGACGACGTGGTGTTCTCCGCGGCCAAGCTCTTCTTCGCGTACGGCCTGGGCAACGCGATGACCTTCCCGTTCGCCGCGGGCGCCAGCTCGGTGCTGCTCGCCGATCGCCCGACGCCCCAGTCGGTGATGGGCCTGCTGCGTTCGGAGAAGCCCACCTTGTTCTTCGGCGTACCCACCCTATTCGCCGCCATCCTCGCCGATCCGACCGCGACCGACCTGGGCGGCCGGCTGCGCTTTTGCGTGTCGGCCGGCGAGCCGCTGCCGCGGGACATCGGAGTGCGCTGGCGCGAGCGCTACGGCGTCGACATCCTGGACGGGATCGGCTCGACCGAGCTGTTGCACATCTTCGTTTCGCTCCGGCCCGGAGACGTGCGCTACGGCACCACCGGCAAGCCCGTGCCGGGATACGAGGCGCAGATCGTCGACGAGCAGGACCGTCCGGTCCGGCCGGGCGAGATCGGCGAGCTGCGGGTGAGCGGCCCCTCCAGCGCGATCGCGTACTGGAACAACCGCGAGAAGAGCCTGCAGGCATTCCGCGGCCGCTGGACGTACACCGGCGACAAGTACCGGCAGGACACGGACGGCTACTACGTCTACTGCGGCCGCTCGGACGACATGATCAAGGCAGGCGGGCAGTGGGTCTCGCCCGCCGA
>DATFUN010000426.1:0-2407 GCA_035260805.1 Myxococcales bacterium
AGAGCGAGACTTCCGAACCGCAGGCCGCCGCCGCGGGCGCTTGAGCGCGGCGCATCCGCTCCGCTCGGCAAGTAGACGTGCGCTCGCTTCCATGGTAACCTAAAAACCGTCAGGGTTCTTGCCTCGGATCCACCGGGGCGAGCAGGGCCGCTGAGGGGCGCGCGAAATGGCCAAGACCGGGGAGCGCAGGGATCCCGAGCTCGTCTCGCAGTTCCACGTCGAGATCGAGGGCATCGACGGCGCCGCCTTCCACAAGTGCTCCGGCCTGAAGACGGAGACCGAGGTCTTCGAGCTGCAGGAGGGCGGGGAGAACTCGCTGGTCCGCAAGCTGATCGGACAGTCCCGGGCGAGCAACATCGTGCTCACCGCGGGCTTCGTCAACGCCGCCGCGCTCTCCGACTGGCGCGAGCAGGTGGTGAACTCCGGCGAGAAGGTGCGCAAGAGCGGCTCGATCATCCAGTACGACTCGAAGATGAACGAGGTCACCCGCTGGAGGTTCTTCAACGCCATCCCCGTGCGCTGGGAGATGGGCGAGTTCGACTCGATGGGCACCGCGGCGCAATGCGAGATCCTCGAGCTGGCGGTCGAGTCGATCAAGAAGGGCAAGTAGCAAGGCCTTCCGGGGTGGCCATGTCCGAGAGCGCGACCGAGATGGCGGGACCCTCGCTGGAGGACATCCTCTGGCGCGCGATGGACCGCTTCGCGGAAGAGCCAGCCATGCTCGACGCGGAGGAGTTCGCCGCGCGCATCGCCGGCGCGTTCGCCGGCGAGCTGCCGGAGGAAGCGTTCGTCGAGCGATTCATCCAGGGCAATCCCGAGCTCGCGCGCAAGGCCGACATGGCGGAGGCGATCGTCCGCTCCACCCATGCCCGGCTGCACGTCTACCACTTCGACCTGGACCACCTCGAATACGTCGTCATCGAGGAAGAGGACCAGGTGGTGGTGGTCAGCGATTTCGGCCAGTTCGCGCTCGCCAACGATTCCCACGCGCAGCAGGCCATCGCGGCGGCCGTGGTGCGCGATCCCGGCAGCCTTCAGCGCCGGGCCGCGGACCGCTCCTCGTCCGAGCCTCGCGCGTACCTCGTGCGCCAGGACGGCGACCTCCTGGCCCTCGACGTGCGGAAGCTCGCCGCGGCCATCGCCCGGCTCCCGGTGCGCCAGGTGTCAGCGCCTGCGGTGGAGAGCCCGCCCATCCGGATGCTCCCCTTCGAGCCGCGCGCGCGCCGCATGACCCCGCGCAGCGAGGCCAGGGCGCTGCGCGAGAACGACCGGCGCGTGTCGATGCCGGTCCCTCCGCCCGGCGGCGGCCTCGACGAGCCACCCACCGCCGATGCGCGCCCGAGCACCGCAGCTCCGGCCGTCTTCGTCCTGCTGCCCGACGGCTCGCTGGCGCGGCCCGAGATGGGCTCGGCCGCGCGCTGGAACCGCATGGTCTCCGATTGGACGCTGCGCGCAGGCCTGCTGGCCAGCTCGGGCGGTTCGGTCGCCGTCTCGGGCTCGCAGAGGTTCACGCTGGACGCCGGGAAGGTCACCGCCGTGTTCACGGGCGGTGAGCCCAGGCTCGCCGCCGGCGCGGTGGGGGGCAGGGCGGCCGCGCGGAGCGACGGAGTGGTGGCCGCGCGCGCCGACTTCGCTCCGGTGCGCGTGCTGGGCGACGACGAGCTGGCCCAGGCAGTCGTCGCGGGCGCGGCGAGGATCGTGGCAGGCTGGACGGCCCCGGTCGCGGCGGCGGCCGGCGCCAGCGACCGCTACTGGATGCAGCCGGAGACGGTCTTCTCACCGACCCAGGACGACCGCGCCTTCATCGCGCGGGCCGACCCCACGGCTGGCCTCGATGCTCCGGTCGAGCCGCAGATGGTCGCGTCCGGCCAGCCGCTGCAGCTTGGGCAGATCACCGGCGATCCGTGGGCCGACTGGGCGCTGCAGGTGGCCGGTGCGGGCGAAGCTGCTCCGCTCGCGGCCCGAGCTTTGCGCAGGCGCGCGGCCAGCGAGATCCGGTTGCGCGGAGAGCCGGTGGTGGCCTTCCGTGCGCCCGACGGCACCCTTTTGTTGAACGGCGAGCGCGGTCCGGTCCGGCTCGCCGCAATCGACCGGTCTCGGGAGGGGGGGCCGGACGGCGCCGCGTTGGGGGGCGCGGCGCCGCCGGGAGCGATGGATGCGCGCCGCGGCCGCGCCACCCGACTCGCGCCGCGGTCCGGCGCGCTCCCCGCTCCAGCGGTGGCCACGCTGCGCCTCGCCCTCGAGCGCACCGCGGGCGCCGCTGGATACAAGCTACCCGCGGTAGGGCTCGCCGCCGCGCCCGACGCCGGGCGCTCGCTCCGTATCGCAACGGCGGATCCACGGGGCCGCTCCACCGCGCGCGCCGGGCGGGCGCCGGTCTCCGGCGGTCCCGGAGACAAGATCGCGC
>DATFUN010000427.1:0-3403 GCA_035260805.1 Myxococcales bacterium
CCGGCGGGCCGGAGGCACCCAGGCTCACCGGCAGGACCGCGTCGATCGCCGTGCCTCCGAAGTCGCTGGCCGAGAAGGCCTGCTCGCCGCCGATCACCGCCAGCGCGCCGCCGTCGCGGACGTAGGAGGCGATCCCGTCGAGGTACTGGGAGAGGTGGTACCAGGGCCGGTTCCCGAAGTCCTGGAAGATCACCAGGTCGAAGGTCTTGAGCTGCTCCTGGAAGATCTCCTGGGTGGGAAACGGGATCAGCGACAGCTCGTCTTGCGAGGACCGCGTGTCGTCGCCCGGCGTGCGGAGGATGAAGAAGCTGATCAGGTCGACGTTGGGGTCGCGCTTGAGCAGCTGGCGCAGGAAGCGCACGTCCCAGCTCGGGCGCCCGACCACCAGCACCACCCGCACGCGGTCGCGGATCACCTTGAGGACGAAGCTGCGCGAGTTGTTCTGCGCCAGCGCCTCTCCCTCGTACACCGGGGCCGCCACCTGGAAGGCGAACTTGCCGGTGCGATCGGGGACGAACGACAGCTTGGCCTCGGCGCGCTGCGTGCCGCCGCCCACGCGCACCGTCTTTTGCGCGACGACCTGCCCCTCGCGCTTGAGCACCAGGGGCACGTCCGTCGAGGGGAACCCGCGCGCGCTGACGGTCACCTCCACGGTGACCTGGCTGCGCACGAAGGCGAAGTCGTCGACCACTACCTTGTCGATGGCCAGGTCCTTGAGGGCCTGCGCTCCGATCGGCAAGGCGAACACGGGCGCGTTCAGCTTCTGCAGCTCGGCGGCGGCCTGCGGGGTCACCCCCTCGCTGAGCTCGGCGTTGTCCGCGCCGTCGCTCGCGACCACCAGACCCGCCAGCGGCCGCCCGCCGGTCCCGGCGGCAGCCGCGCTGCCCAACGCGCCGGCGATGTCGGTCGACGGCCCCTGGGCGAGCTGGTCCGCCTGCGCCACCTGCGCGGCGAGCTTCTCCGGGTCCTGCGGCTGCAGCTCCTTGTCGAAGCCGTAGACGTCGATCTGGAAGCGCGAGGCGAGCGCGGAAAGGTCGGGAAGCCGCGACTTGAGCCACCCGAGCATCGCCTCGGCACGCGAAGGCCCGCCGGGCGCGGCGGGGAAGCGCATCGACCGCGAGGTGTCGAGGAGCAGCGCGATGCGCGCCCGCACCCGGCTCTCCGCGCGCTGCTCGACGCCGGGCTCCAGCAGCAGCACGAGGAGCAACACGCCGGCGGTGGCGCGCAGCCCGATCAGCACGCGCCGCCGCAAGGCCGACGGCTCCCCGCGGATTCCCCGGAAGCTGAGCCAGATCGCAGCGCCCAGGATCGCGCAAGCGAGCACCAGCGCCCATCCGGGCAGGGTCGACAGCGAGGTGAGCCGCCAGGCGTTGTACGAGGTCCCGTCCACTTAGATCCGCCGCCGTTTCATGATGAACGGGATGTGGACCTGGTCCTCCTTGTAGTCGAGGCACAAGGCGTACATGGCCAGGTTCACGCCCAGGCGGATGGCCCTCTCGCGCTGCCCTTCCCCGCCGGGCACCACTTCCAGCTCCCAGGTGCCCAGCGAGTCGCGCGCGAACGCGCCGACGAGGTCGTTCGGCGAGTACAGGACCGCCAGCCGGCCGCCGACGTCGATGGCCTCGACGTCCGGCCGCGCCACGCTCCGGCCGGTGGGACCCTCGAGGAGGTAGAACGACTTGTAGAGCACGTGGTCGCGCGGCACTCGGAAGAGCTTTCCGGCAGGAAGGATGCGCGCGAGCAGCTCGCGGGCGGACATCTCGAACGGCCCGCCGCTCTGGGCGCTGGCGTCGTCGACCAGGAGGAACCCGCCGTAGCTGATGTAGCGCCGCAGCGCGGAGATCTCGGCGTCGGCCATCGAGGGCAGCGCGGCGTCCGAGGAGAGGACGGTGAAGGGATGGCGGAAGAGGTCCGGGTCGGCGGCGGACAGCCCGCGCACCACCGGCGAGGTCTCGATGCTGGTCCGCTTGGCGACCTCCCACGCCAGGCGGGGGAGCCCGTCGGGGCGCGGGTCCCAGCGGCCGCCGTGGCGAAGCTGGGCGAAGACGAGGCGCGAGGCGTCGCCGAACGCGCGGGCGCGCAGCGGCCAGGCCATTCCGGCTGCGAGCGCGGCCTTGAGCAGGGTCCTTCGCGACCACCCGGCCATCCCCGGAAGGCTAACCCAAGACGCCCCTGGGCGCCGCCAAACACTCCGGCGGTCGCGGAGTCGACTGGGAGAAACGTTCGGAGTACCTTTCTCGCGCCATGACCCAGAACACCCAGTCCGCGACCGCCAGCCGCAACACCGTGCCGGGGACCGCCAACGAGAAGCCGGTCGCGCCGGCCCTCTTCACCACCACCAAGCGGGAGTACATCCCGGACGCCAAGCGCGCCACCGAGCTGCTCCAGACCAAGGAGATGGAGGAGGCGCGGGTGCTCTTCGAGGAGGGTGACTACGGGGCGGCGCGGCGGGCGGCCAAGCGGGTCATCAAGGCGAAGGACGTCTCGGCCGAGGCGCGGATGGAGGCCGGCGACCTGCTCGACCGCACCGCGATCGACCAGGGGCCCATCGCCGCCGCGGTGGCGTTCCTCATCCTGTTCGGCCTGATGCTCATGTACTTCGCCACCAACGGGAAGTGACCGAGGGTCAGCGCGGGCCCCAGGCGCATCGGACGTCAATCTGAGTCACAGGGCGTCGATCTTCAAGTTGTCGAACCAGGTGTCGTTCTGCCAGCTGGAGAAGCCGAACCGATCGTGCCCGGCGGCGGGGAGCGGCGCGCGATCGTCCAACTCCAGCACGAGCTGCCCGTCCTGCTCCCAGCGGATGCCCCCGCCCCGCCGGGTGATGGTCTCGTGGTAGGTGCGGCCCCGCTCCACCCTGAGATCCAACCGCTTCACCACCCGGGGCGTCTCGGGCTGGTAGTAGGTTCCCTTCTCCAGCTTGTCGAGATCCGCTCGCGCCGACGCCCTCACGAAAGGGCCAGTCAACGCGTCCCACACCCCCTCGAGCCTTTCGAGCTTGCGCGGGTAGGGCTGGACCAGGTTGGCGAGCTGCGCCCGCAGCTCCGCGTCCGTCGGGGCGTGCTCGTCGAGCTTGGCGATGCGGACCTCGCGGTTGTGCCAGCCGCCGAAGATGAAGATGTACCCGGTGGCGTGGTTGCGCCCATCCCCGAACGCCTCCCACTTGATGTCGCCGTCCGGCGCCTCGCTGCGCACGTCGAACTCGATGCGAACGTCCCGGGGCAGGCGGGCCTTGAGCCAGAGCGGATTGTTGCCCACCCCCGGCGAGTAGACCTGCCCGCGCACGATGCGCCAGTGGCCGCCGTTCGACCAGTACGTCTCGCCCAGCGTGGCCCTCTCGAAGTCGTCCCGGAAGGGCACCGCCGCGGCCACGTCCGCCGGCCCGCGCAACAGGGCGTGCAGG
>DATFUN010000428.1:0-3291 GCA_035260805.1 Myxococcales bacterium
TCAGACCGGCGCCTGCGGCCGCGGGCAGGAACGTGTTCAGCTCCCGGATCAAGGAGACCGCGCCGTCGCCGCCCTTCGCCACCACGGCGTGCGCCGTCTCCCGCAGGCGGTCGTGATCGTGCGCCGAGAGATCCTTGACCGTCCACACGATCACGGGCGTCCGCCGGCCTGCTTCCGTCCGTCGGAAACGCTCGAGGAACTCGAACCCGTCCAGGCGCGGCATGATCAGGTCCAGGACCACGGCGACCGGGCGCGATTCCGCCGCCGCCAGCAGCGCCGCCTCGCCGTCCTGCCGGCAGATGGTCTGGAACCCGGAGCGGCCCAGCGTGGCCTCCATCAGCCTGAGGCACCCCGGATCGTCGTCCACGACCAGCACCGCGCCCCGCCGGTCCGCGACGACGCCGGCCCGCCGGAGCGCGTCGAGCAGCGCCGCGGTGTCGATCGGCTTGGCCAGCACGTCGCTCACGGTGAATCCCGCCACCGCGCCTTCTTCGGCGACCACGGTCAGGACGATCACCGGGAGCTTCGCGTTGTGTCCTTCGGCGCGGAGCCGGGCGAGCAGGTCGACGCCGCTCATGTCCGGCAGGAGGAGATCGAGAGTCATGGCGTCGAAGGCCCGCTCCCGGAGCAGCGCGAGGGCCTGGGCGCCGGTCGCCGCGGTCTGGACCGAGAATCCGGCGCCGCTGAGCGCATTGACGATGAGCGTCTGGTCGGTGACGTTGTCCTCGACCACCAGGATCTCCGGCGCGCCCGCGCGGCTCCTGGGTTGCGGCATCGCCGGGAGTGGTTCGCCGGTGGCCCGGCGCGGCAGCACGGCGTGAAAAACGCTCCCCACGCCCGGCGTGCTGCGCACGCCGACCGAGCCTCCCTGCGCCTCGACGATCCGCTTGGTGAGCGCCAGTCCCAGGCCGGTGCCTGCGTGCTTCTTGGTGGCCCCGGTATCGAGTTGCTGGAACTCGACGAACAGCTTGGAGAGGTCCTCTGGCCGGATGCCCGACCCGGTGTCGTGCACTTCCAGGCGGAAGAAGTCCGCTCCCTCGGGGGAGGCCCGGACCGTCACCAGCCCGCCCGAAGGAGTGAACTTGAGCGCGTTCGAGAGGTAGTTGTAGAGCACCTGCTTGAGGCGGGCCGGGTCGAGCGCCACGGATCCGATGGCCGGATCGACCTCCATCTCGACGCGGACGTTCTTGTCGGCCGCCGTGGTCCGCAGGATCGCGTTCACCTCTCCGATGAGCTGGGGCAGATCGATCGGCTCCGGCCGGAAGTCCAGCCTTCCCGACTCGACCTTGGCCAGGTCGAGGACGTCGTTGATCAGCCGGAGCAGATGGCGGCTGCTGGTCAAGACGTTCCCGAGGAACTCGCGCTGCTCGTCGGTGAGCGGACCCACCTCGCCCTCGTGGAGCAGCTGGGTGAAACCGAGGATGGCGTTGAGCGGCGTGCGCAGCTCGTGCGACATGTTGGCGAGGAACTGCGACTTGTACGCGCCGGCCCGGGTGAGCTCGTCCGCCTGGCGCTGCGTCTCGGCGAGCAGCCCGCGCAGCTCGTTCCGGCCACGCGCCACGTCGAGCGCGATGGCGAGAGTCTCGCGCACCGAAGCGAGCAGCTCGGTCGAAGGCTCCGACCAGGGCTGCAGGCTGACCAGCTCGAGGATGGCGGTGACCTTGCCGATGCGCAGCAGCGGGACCAGCGCGACCGCGCGCGACGACCCCTGGATCATTCCCGAAGTGATGCGAAGCCCATCGGCCGGCGCCTCGACGATGGCGATCTCGGTCTGGAGCGCCGCCTGTCCGGCCAGGCCCTCGCCGGGCCGGAACCGCAGGCCTCCTTCTCCCGCGGAAAGGGCATGCCCTCCGAGGAGGCGGAAGTCGCCGTCCGGGCCCTTCGAATAGAGCGCTCCCACCGGACAGTGGAGCGAGCGGCAGAGGACGAAGAGCGCGCGCTCGGCGACCTCGCGGGGCTCCAGCTCTCCGCGGAGCTGCTCCGACAACTCCGACTGGACCCCCTTCAGCCAATCGACGCGGCCCCGCTCCGACTCGAGCCGCTCCAGGCTCTGGGCCATCTGGTTCGCTTGCCTGGCCAGATCGCCCAGCTCGTCCCCCCCGGCGGCCGGGATCGGCGAGCGGAAATCGCCTGCTCCGAAGCGGCGGAACCCGGCGGTGAGCAGCGCCATCCGCTCGAGCATGTCGCGGCTGATCCACAGCGAGAGGAGCAGCACCACCACCAGGCAGGAAAGGCTGAGCGCCAGGCGCGTCCGGGAACCGGTCCGCTGGGCGTCGGCCGCCGCGGCGAAGGCGTTGGTCAGCTCCGCCTTGTCGAAGACCGTCGCCTTGTCGAGGAGCTCGGTGACCCGCGCCTGGCTCGCCTGCAGCTCGCCCATCTGCGCCACCACCCCCTCGCCGGTCTCGCGGGCGATGAGACGCGTGGAGACCGACAGCCCCCTGGCATGGAAGTCTTGCACCGCCCGCTCGAGCGCGGCGGCCAGACCGGGCTCTACCGCTCCGGACGATTGCGCCAGCTGCTTGAGGAAGTCGTTCCTCAGCTCGGCCGTCCGGGCGAGCTTCTCGGTGTCGCTGGCGGCAACCGCGTCCTGGAAGCCGCGCTGGATCCGCTCGAACTGCGCCTCGAGCTGCGGGCGAAGGCCCAGCTTGGGCAGATAGTGGCTGCGGATGTCGTCGAGATGCCGTTCCACGCGCGCCGCGATGATCTCGCTGGACACGACCAGGGCGACCAGCGCGAGCGCGGCCGTGGCGACGAGAGCGAGCAGCTTGGATCGGAACGAGAGTTTCATGTCCCCTCAGTTCACTTCCACCGTCTTTGTCCCGTTCAGCGCGGCGCCGGGCCCCACGTAGCCGATCGCTCCGGGATGGCTCAGCACGTAGGCGACGACCGACTCGTCGTCGGGGAGCTCGGGCGGGGGCAGGCCCTGGCCGGAGAAGATCCGCTGTTGCCAGTAGCTCCTCACCGACGCGACGGACCGCGAGAGCACCTCATCGGAGAAGCGGATCCGCGCCCGCGCGTCGGGTCCGAGGTCGACCGGACGGATCGGCGTGTCGTCGGGCCAGCGCGTCGCGCGCCGGAGGAACGCCTCGGCGAGGAACTGGCGATCGATTCTCGATGCGCGGTTCGCGGGATGCACGATCACCACGTAGGCGGACCGAGGGGTGTCCGCGGCCACGGAAGCCGCGGCGAGCGCAACGAGGATGGAGACGCCGGGCCTCAAGTTTCCTCGGGTCAAAAGTAGGCGGTCGTCTTGAGCGCGAACAGCGCCCAGTCCGGGGTCAATGCTCTCAG
>DATFUN010000429.1:0-2771 GCA_035260805.1 Myxococcales bacterium
CCAGCATGTTGCGCGCCACCACGGCGCTCGCCCGCCGGGGAGCGCCTCCCTCCGCCGCCGGCGCGGGCTGCGCCCCGGCCGTGAAACCCGGCACCGCCTCCGGAACGCTCATCGCGGGTTCCAATGCTTCGCCTGGCGCGCGTTCAGCTCCGCGGTCGCGGCGGTCTTGCCCTTGAGCAGGCAGGCCCACTGGTACCTGCGCAAGAAGCGGCGGAACTCGGCGTCGCCGTAGCGCGGGGCCCGCCGGATCAGGCTCTTCACGTATCCCTGCAGCATCGCCAGGCCGCCGACCACGAGCGGCGGACGGGTCATGCGGTAGAGCGCGCTGGCCAGCATGTACGCGGGCGTGGTGCCCATGAAGTACTGGCCGAACCCGTGCCTGACCCGGCCGGTCCACCAGTTCTTGTGGCTGGTGCCCATCGGGCGCAGGTGGACGAAGCGGAGCTCGGGATCGTCCCAGGACACCGCGATCCACCCGAGCTGGCGGCAGCGATGGCCGTCGATGCCGTCCCACATCAGCTCGCGCACGAACCCGCCGATCTGGCGGAAGCAGGCCGCCCGGTAGAGCTTGGTCATGCCGACCGAGTTCTCGTTTCCAGTCTTCTCCGAGACCAGGTTCGAGAGGTCGGTCAGCGGGAACCGCACCTCCGTGTCCGGCTTCCCGGGCCTGACGAAGTACGGCTTGCCCGAGCAGGTGCCGATCCGCGGCTCGGCCTCCATCCGGTCCATCAGGCCCGCGAAGTACCCGGGCGGAAGGTCGAGATCGAGGTCCAGCTTGCAGACGTAGTCGAAGGCTCCCGGATCGATCGTGTCGTAGCCGCTGTAGAAGGCGTCGATCACACCGCCGCCCAGCTTGCGGTCGCCCCGATCGGGCCGCCGCAGCACCCGGATCCAGGGAAAACGCGCTGCGTACTCGGCGAGAATGCGCGGCGTCCGGTCCTTCGAACCGTCGTCGACGATCAGCCAGAGGGCCGGCAGCTCCGACTGGCGCGCTACCGCGTCGAGCGTGCGCCGCGCGTACTTCTCCTCGTCCCGGCAAGGCGTGATCAGGCAGTAGGTGCGCGAGCTCACCTGTGCACCCCGTGGCGGGCGCACCAGCGGACCAGGACGTAGATCGCCCAGACTCGCGACCAGTACAGCCCCGGGGCGCCGACCAGGAACGCGTGCCAGAGCTTGTGCACCGCCGTGGGATCCAGCCCGGCGGCGCGGACCGCGGCGGGATCGCGGAGGGTCTGATCGATCGCCTTGCTCAGCCCGCGCCGGATCCAGCGATCGAACGGGAGCACGAATCCGCTCTTCGGGCGCTCGAACAGCGCCGGATCGAGCCCCTGCAGGCCGATTCGCCGCAGCGCGGCCTTCCGCCGGACCGGCTCGTAGCGCGGGCCGTCGGGGAGCCTCGAGACCGCCTCGAACAGCACCTGGTCGACCAGCGGCAGGCGTTGCTCGATCGATGCAGCCATGCTGGCGGCGTCGCCGTCGCGCAGCAGGCGCTCGCCCAGGAAGAGGCGCTGCTCGAGCACGCTGATCGCGGACAGCGGGCTCCTCGCCTCCGTCTCGCGCTCGAGGCGCGCGCGCACCGAGGGGGGAAGGCCGTCCTCCAGGGGGCCGCCTTCGGGGAGGAGTGCGCGCTGGAAATCGGGCAAGAAGAGCGCGTAGGCGAGCTGGTACAGGGCGATCAGGTCGTCGCCCCGCCGGAGCATGTCGGGCAGCTTGGCCCAGCGCGTCTGCGGCGCGATCGCGCCGCTGGGACGCCGCACGGTGGACAGCGCCAGCCGGGCAGCGCCCGCCAGCGCTCCACGCGGGACCCAGCGCAGCCGCCTCGACCAGCGGTGGAGCCGGGGGAGATCGCGGAACGAGGTGTAGCCGCCGAACAGCTCGTCGCCGCCCGTTCCCACCAGGGCGACCGTGAATCCGGCCTGCCGGACCGCCTTCGACATGTAGTACGCGTTCAGTCCGTCGAAGGTGGGCTGGTCGAGGGTGTCGAGCGCCTTGTCGAGCTGGCCCACCACCTGCTGCTCGGTGAGCACCACCTCGCTGTGCTGCGTCCCGATCGCCTCGGCGATGCGCCGCGCGATGGGCCCTTCGTTGTACTCGGGCTGCTCGAACGCGAGGGTGAAGGTGTGGACCGGGGCCCGGTTCGCCTTCTGCGCCAGGTTCGCCACCGCCGAGGAGTCCACCCCGCCGGAGAGGAAGACGCCCAGCGGAGCGTCGCTGATCAAGTGGACGCGAAGGCACTCCTCGAGCACGCCGGAGAGGCGCTCTTCGTCCATCTCGCCCGAAGTCGCAGGAGGCGGCACCGTCCAGAAGTCGCGCGACACCTCCTCCTTTCCCGCGGCGTCGTACACGCGCAGCTGCCCGGGAGATACCGATTCCACCCCTTCCACCGCGGTGTGCGGGCCGACGACGAATCCGTTCCACACCACCGAGGCCGCCGCCTCGGGACGCAGCCTCGGCTTGCCGAGAAGCCCCGAGGCGAGCAGCGCGCGAACCTCCGAGGCGAACGCGACGGACCACTCCGCCGAAGGGTCGGTCGAGCGGGCCAGGTAGAGCGGCTTGATCCCCAGGGGGTCGCGCGCGAGCAGGAGCTGGCGGCGCCGCGGGTCCCAGGAGGCGAAGGCGAACATGCCGCGCAGCGCGGCGGCCGCGCCGGCGCCTTGCATCCCCAGCGCGCGGAGCAGCACGGCGGTGTCGCCGGACGACTGGAAGGTCTGTCCGGATGCCGCGAGCCGGCCCCGCAGCTCCTGGAAGTTGTAGATCTCGCCGTTGAAGAC
>DATFUN010000430.1:0-7037 GCA_035260805.1 Myxococcales bacterium
GGGAGAAACGCCGAAGACGAAGAGGACGCCCGAGCGATCCACCCGTTCGAAGTGCCAGGTGGTGGAATCGGCGCCGCAGCGCACGACGAGGTCGAAGGCGCCTTCCGCCCGCGCGGCGTAGCGCCGGCCCGTGCTGCCGTCCACGCACGGCGCGGAGCCGACCGGCACCAGCTCCTGCCCGTCGAGCGTGTACCGCTCGGAGCCGTCGTAGTACGGGGCGCCGAACTTGGTGTCCACCTCGACGGACGGCACCCGCAGGTCCCAACCGACGCCGGTCCACCCGTTCGGGCCCTGCGAATCGTAGGCGAGCGCAAGCTGCGGCTTGTACGCGCCGCGCGCGGGCGGGAGCCGCAGCGGCACCGCCACCCGCGCCGTTCCCTGGCTGTTCGGCTGCGGCGGCTCGATGAAGTCGATGCCGGCCGAGGGATCTGCCGCCTTCATGTCCTTGATCGACGTGGGGTTGAAGGAGGCCGGACCGGGGTGGTCCGGCGCGACCAGCACCGCGTTGATCATGAAGGTGAAGTGCGTGGTCTGGCTGACCAGCCGGCCCCGCGCCCGGTCGAGACGCACGGCCAGCAGCGGCTGCCAGCTCTCCGTCGCGTCGTCAAAGAAGTACGTCTGCACCTGCTCCGGGCCCATTCCCTCGGGGAGGAGCGAGGCGTCGTACGGCAGCGTGATGGAAACGGGCGCGCGGAACTTCTGGCCTTCCGGCGTGAACCGGTACCCGGCGCCGCGCGGCGCGGTGACGTTCACCATCCCCGCGTCGAGCGGCGGCACGTCCTCCTCGCCCTTGCGGCCGATGCCGATGGTGGTGCGCCCCGCGACGGCTCCCGCCGGGGCCTCGAGCTCCACCTCGCTGCCCAGCCTCACCTTGCCGCCGAGCTGGGCGTCGACGGTCGCCGAACCGACCTCCTCCAGCCGGCCGAAGAGCGCGTTCTCGTCGACGCCCGGGGCCGAATCGCCTTTCTCCGCGTCGAGCTCGCCCTGCCGATCGTCGTCGAGCCACACGTCGCGCGAGATCGTGCTCCCGTCGGGGAACCGCGCCGTGAGCTTCACCTGCCACGAATCGCCTGCATTGGCCGGGCGGATGAGCGCCGAGGAGAACCCGCCCGCGCCGATGCCGATCGGGGCGCCCGCGGCGGTCACCTCGCCAGGACCAGCCGGCGACTCCGCCCAGCCGGCGATGAAGGCGCGGTCGCCGAATCGCTCTCCGACGTAGTGCCCTGCCGCGTACCGGAGCCGCGGATAGGTGACGACGATCTTCGGCGCGGTGGTCGGGGTGCCCACGGGGCTGCCCGCCAGCGCGATCTCGGACACGCTCGCGGTGTCGGCGCCGAGATCCACCTCGACGCTCTCGGCGACGGGGGCCCCGAGCTGGAGGCGGTTCCACCCGGGATCGAGCTTCATCCGCAGCGCTGCACGCTGCCCGCCCGCCCCGAACGAACGCACCGTGGCGCGGGCGCTGCCCTGGGCCAGTTTGACGGCGGCGAAGTCGAGGGACATCGGCCGATCGAAGGAGAGCGAAAGCAGGCCGCCCAACGACTCGGCGGTGCCGGATTGGCCGTCGAACGCCTGGCCGGCGCGGACCTGCGCGTCGCGATCGAGCAGGTTCGTCCCGTCGTCCAGCTCGAGCAGGAGGCGCGCCTCGGAGACGAACACGGTTTGCGTCGCCAGGTCGGGCAGGCACAGCTCGATCGAGTCGGAGCCCGACAGCTTCGCGGGATCCAGCTCGTCGACCACGCTCCGTTCGCGGTCGCCGCCGCCCAGCCACAGCCCGCCCGCCGGCGCGGCGCCGTTGAGGCTGCGCCGCAGAACGATGGGCCGCTGCACGCCCGCCGCCTGGTAGGCCAGGACGGCGCGGTGCACCGAGCGGGGCGGCAGAGCAGCAAGGAAGTCGAACGAAGCGCAAGGGCGGCCGGCGTCCCGGTCGAGCGCCACGCCGCTGCTCGAGGTGCGCACGACGAGGGCGTCGTCGTACGGCAGGTCGGCGCCTCCAACGGACGCGTCCGCCAGCGCGGCGGGATCGCGCGGAGCCTGCCGCACGCCCACGCCCCACAGCTCCAGCTCGGAGACGGTGGCGCCCGGCCCGCGCGGCGCGAGGTGGACGGTCCACCGCGCGCGCTTCTCTCGCGCGCCGAGCCGGCCGAGCTGCCAGCCATCCACGGAGGTGAAGTCCGGCGCTCCGGCGCCGTCGACCGACGCCGAGATCCCGCTGGCGCCCGCGAGCTTGATCCCGCCGGGTTCCACCTCGTGGGCGAACGTCAGCTCGACGTCGACGGCCGCGTCGAGGTGCAACGCGGTGGTGGTATCGCGGTCGAAGAGCGCGGAGACGTCGGTGCCGTCCAATGCGCGCACGGCGAGCGGCGCCAGGCGGGCCGCCGGGGCGGGCCCTTCCGCGCTCTGCCCAGAGGAGCAAGCCACCGAGAACAGCAGCAGCAAGCTATGGCCGACGGACCGTCGCACGGTGCCCTCCGATCGCTTCACCGGAAGGGCTCCCCCCGTCCGGCCTCACAGACCCGCTGCCCGCGAGGGGCCGGTGTCTTTCCGCACCCACCCGGGTCGCCCCGGGGTTGGCCTTGAGCCTTGAAAATGTTTGCTACGCTGTACTCCGCGAGCGCCGCAAGTAGCTCGAAAACGAGCCACGGTGACACAGGGTGTCCGTCGCCAGAACGTGAACGGGTTCGACGGGTTGGGTGCCCGGACGCAACGCAGGTTCACGTGCGGGGCACGCCGGCCGTCCGTGGCGCCATCCCACGTGGGGCTACAGCCGCAACATCGCGTCTTTTACAGTCAGCGTGGAAGGTCGCGCGAGAGGCGCGCGGTCTTGCCCGGCTCGATCTGGACCGTCTCCTCGTGGCGCTTCCCGTCCGCGGTCTCGAAGACGATGGTGTGGGCGCCGGCGGGCAGCGCGATGGGGTTCGCCTCCGGCACCGGAGTCCAGCGGCCCGTCTCGCGTCCGTCGATGCTCACCCGCGCGGCCGGCCGCGTGTTCGTCACCAGGTAGCCGATCAGCGCGGAGGCAGGCTGCGCGGAACCGGCGCCGCGGGCGACGGCGGGCGTGGCCCCCGCGACCGGCTGGATGGGGAGCGAAAGCGTCACGTCCACCACGCCGCCGGTCGGGCTGACCAGGCGGCGGACGCTCTCGTATCCTTCGAGGCTCGCGGTCAGCTCGTAGTCGCGGCCGGGCTGCAGCCGCTCGGTCGTCAGCGGCGCGCGGCCGATCGACCTTCCGCCCAGCCGGATCTCCGCGCCCATGGGCTCGCTGATGACGTGCAGGCGCGTCTCGCGCGCGGCGTCCTCGGACGGCGCCGCCGCCGCCGGCTGCTCGTCCGCGCTGGGCGCCGGCTCCCGCTGCCCCTGGGGCGGTTCAGCGGAAACGGCCGGTCGCCGTGTCCCTTTTGACTTGGAGCTCCGCGTCATCCGGACCTCCGGGGCCGCTCGCACCGGCGGTGGAGGCGTTGGCTGCGGCCGCGCCTCAGACGCCGGTGCCTCCGCTTGCACGGGAGGCTGGACGGTCGCGGTCACCTTCCTGGGCACCGACTCCCCGAAAAAAAATAATTTTTTTTTCTCAGGGTTCCGGTCGGTGGCGACCCAGACCAGCGCGCCCGACGCGGCGAGCAGGCCGACCGACAGCGCCGCGGTCAGCGCCCAGGAGATCCGGGCGCGCGGCTTCCCCGCCCTGGTCAGCGGACCCTTCCGGGCGTTCCGGCGCGCGGCGGTGGGATCGCCCGACCTGTCGAACGGGGGCGCCCCCGCCTTTCCCGGGCGCAGGAGCCGGGTCGCCTGCGGCATCGCCTCCCCGAGGACCGCAGCGTCCACCTCCACGGTCGGGACCTCGGCAGCGGGCAGCGGCGCAAGCCCGCTCACCGGCCGCGTGCGGCCGGTGGGAGTCGGAGGGCGCACCAGCGTGTCGGCGTCGGGCGCGAGATGCCAGGCGGCCGGGGCCGGCGCTTGGACTTCGACGGCCGCAGATACCGTCCCCCCCGCTCCGGATTGACCGAGCACCACCTCCGGCGCGGTACGCTCCGGCTCGCCGAGCGCCAGCCAGCGGCGCATCCGCGCCTGCTCCTTCTCGTGCTCGGAGTGGAGCTCCTCGCGGATCCAGTCGGCCAGCCGGCGCGAGCCCACCTGGACCCCGTCCTGCTGGGTGAACGGCAGGAGGTCGTCGTGCAGCTCGCTGCACCACTGGTACCGGTCCCGCGGCTCGACCGCGAGCGCGGCGAGCACCACGCGGGAGAGCTCGCCGGGCACCGCCGGGTTGACGCCGGCGGGCGGCGGCACCTCCGCCTTGCACACCCTCTCCAGGACGGCCAGGTCGCTCTCGCCGGTGAACAGCTTGCGCCCGCAGATCAGCTCCCACAGGAGTACGCCCGCGGCGAAAACGTCGCTGCGCTGGTCGACGGGCCCCCCGCGGACCTGCTCGGGGCTCATGTAGCTGAACTTCCCCTTGAGGATGCCCGACTGGGTTTCTTGGAGGCGCCGCTCCGCCTTGGCGATGCCGAAGTCGATGAGCTTCACCGCCCCGTCGAAGCTCACCAGCACGTTCTGTGGGGACACGTCGCGGTGCACGATGCCGAGCGGATTGCCCGACGCGTCCCGCTTGCGGTGCGCGTAGTCGAGCGCCTCGCAGACCCGGGCCGCGATCGCGCAGGCCTGCGGGATGGGCAGGGGCTCCCCGCGGCGCCGGTACCGGTCGAGCAGCTGCCGCAGGTCCCGGCCGGAGACGTATTCCATGGCGATGAACAGGCTCTCGTCGTGCTTGCCCAGCTCGAGCACCTGGACGATGTTCGCGTGCGAGAGCTGGACCGCGATGCGCGCCTCGTCGACGAACATGGAGACGAACTCGGGGTCCTCGCCCAGGGTGGGCAGGATCTTCTTGATCGCCAGGATGCGCTGGAATCCCTCGGCCCCGAACGCCTTGGCCGCGAAGACTTCCGCCATGCCGCCGACGGCGATCCGGTCCAGCAGCAGGTACTTTCCGAACTGGACGGGATGTCGCATCGAAGCGGAAGGAGCGTAGTCTCTTTCCGCGGCGAGGGGCAAGGAGGGCAGCCATGGTGGTCTGCCACGCGTGCGGCAAGGAGCTGGACCTCGGCCTGGGCGGCGCGGCCGGACGGCGCGACGAATGCCCCCATTGCCGCGCTCCGCTGCACGCCTGCCGGAACTGCGCCGCCTACGACGAGACCGCGCGGTACGGCTGCCGGGAGCCGCAGGCCGAGCCTCCGCGCGACAAGGACGCGGCCAACTACTGCGACTTCTTCGTCTTCCGCAAGGGTCCCGCGGCTCCCAAGGAAGAGGATCCCCGCGCGAAGGCCCTGGCGGCGCTCGACGCGCTGTTCAAGAAATAGGGCGTGCTACTTCGTCTCGCCCGCCAGCCACTCCAGGTACGGCTGGTACCCCGCCTCGACCGGCACGGCCAGCACCTCGGGGACCTCGTAGGGATGCAGCTCGAGGATGCGCAGCTTGAGCCGCTCCAGGTGCTCGGCGCGCGTCTTGAGCAGCAACAACACCTCGTTCTCGTCCTGCAGCTTCCCCTGCCAGCGGTAGATGGATCTGATCGCCGGCAGGAGGTTCGCGCACGCGGCCAGCCTCTCCTCGACGACCAGCTTGGCCAGCTCCGCCGCTTTGTCGGCGCTGGGCAGCGTGGTGAAGACCAGCAGCGCGTCGGTCATGGCAGGAGTCCTAGCACGCCTCGACCAGCGGTGGCGCTTCCGAACAACCGGGTCGCGTCAGGAGACTTACTCATTGACGTCCGTAGCGGCCCAGTCGCATCGTCGCACGCGTAAGGGTTGGCACTCCGCACCTCGGACCCGCTCGAGCGGCCCGCCTGGGAGAACGCCTTGCCTGGGAGAAAGCCGACGCCAGCTCCGGTACCCACCAATCGGAGCCGCCCGCTCGTCCGACCCTTCGAGATCATTTCAGAGAGGAGCATCGACGGAAGCTGGTTCCGGGTCGAGGCGCAGAAGCAGGACGTGGCGGGCCACCGCGATTTCGACGTGCAGTTCCCCCATCACCACCTGACCTTGACGCCGGACGGCCCTCCGACATGGGTCGTGGCCCGCATCGACGGCGCGCCGCTCGAGCGATTCCCGGTGCGGCCGGGCCAGCTCACCCTGCTGCCCATTGGACAGCGGATTCACGGCTACACCGACGGCCTCGGGAAGCGCGGAGAAGTGCGGCTCTTCTATGAGCCGGCGTTCGTCAGGCACGCGATCGGAGCGGACGTCAACCCGTCGCGTCTGCGCCTCGTGCGCTCCATGGACCTGCGGAATCCGATCATCCTGCAGGCGCTGGCAGCGCTGGGGCGCGAGGCGGAGCATCCCGGTCCGATGGGCCGCGCCTACGCCGAGAGCCTCGTGCTGCTCACGGTGACGGAGCTGGTGCGCCACCACTCGACCCTGGCGGCGGCGGCGACTCGGAGGGAACGCGATCTCCCTTCGGGGCGCCTCCGCCGGGTCATCGACTACATCGAGGCGCACCTGGGCGAGCAGGTCTCGCTCCTGACCTTGGCCGCCGAGGCGGGAGTGAGCGCCGCGCATCTCGCGCGGGTGTTCAAACGGGCCATGGGCCGCTCGGTGCATCGGTACCTCCTGGACCGGCGGGTCGAGTGGGCGGCGGCACTGCTGGGGGGCACCGACCGAGCGATCGCCGAGGTGGCGCTGGCGACCGGCTTCTCCAGCCAGGCCCACTTGACGACCGCCTTCCATCGCCTGAACCGCACCACGCCCGCCGCTTATCGGCGACAGCGGCGTCGCTGGAGGATCGGTTCCTGAAAGACGGCACCCCGTCGTTCTGCGATCGTGGTCGGGGGCCGTCCAACCAGTCGAGTTCGGGGTGGCGTTCCATGTCTGTGCGAGCACGCAAACGGGAAGAGACGATCAGCGAGATCGACAGCCAGCCGCTCAGCGAGATCGAGCTGCACGAGTTGGAAGACGTCATGGAACGGCACAAATCGTTGCGCGAGATCAACTACGGGTACGGGGTATTTTCAACGCTCTGCATCCCTCGCCTTCTCGCCACCATCCACGAGCTCCAGC
>DATFUN010000431.1:0-2868 GCA_035260805.1 Myxococcales bacterium
TCGCGGTGCTGGCCGACCTGGCGGTCACGCCGGACCGACTGCGACAGCTCACCGCCGCGTTCACCGCGCGCGAGAGTCAGCGCGCCGCGTCGTTCGCCGTCGACGAGTGGCGCGTTCGCTGGTCAGCAGCGCGCGGCACCCTGCGCGAGGTGCTCGGCCGCGCGCTGGGCATCGCTCCGGAGGCGGTTGCGTTGCGATACCGGCCGCACGGCAAGCCGGAGCTGGACCCCGCCTGCGCGCCGCTGGCCGGCGAGCTTCGCTTCAACCTGTCCCATTCGGGCGACCGCGCTCTGATCGCGCTGGCCCGCGTGGAGGTTGGAGCCGACGTCGAGCGCATGAAGCCGCGGCGCACCGACGACATCGCGCGGCGCTTCTTCGCGCCCGGCGAGAAACAGAGGCTGTTCGCGCTCTCGGCCGCCGAGCGGGAGCAGGCCTTCTTCCGCCTCTGGACGTGCAAGGAGGCGTTCCTCAAGGTCACCGGCGAGGGGCTTTCGCGCTCGACGCGGTCGTACGAGGTCGAGGTCGGGCCCGACGGCGCGCGCCTGTTGTGGGCGTCCGGCGTTCCCGACGCCGCGCAACGCTTCTCCGTCTACCCGCTGGATCCCGGAAACGGGTACGCTGCCGCCCTCTTCGCCGAGGCGCAAGGACTCACCTTGCGCCGCGTCCGCTGGCCGTGAGGGAGAGACACCCATGCTCATCGTCGCGTTGCTCGTCGCCCAAGCCGCAACCCCGGTTTCCAAGGTAGCGGACATGAAGCCGGTGGCCGGCATCCCTTCGCTCCTGGAGAGCGGGATGCCCGAGGTGCCGGCGCAGCTGCGCGCGCGCATCGAGCAGTACCAGAACTCGCGCTCGGCGAACGCGCTCGACGTGGCGGCCGATGGAAGCCGCCTCTTGATCGCGACCAGATTCGCCTCCACCAACCAGCTGCACCTCGTCGAGCAGCCGCTGGGCATGAGGACGCAGCTCACGTTCGGGAACGAGCCGGTCAACTCTGCGCGGTTCCTCCCGGGAGACCCGCGCGCGCTGCTCTATCTGCAGGACGTGGGCGGGGGCGAGTTCCACCAGGTGTTCCGGCTCGACCAGCGCACCGGGCGGTCCGAGCTGCTCACGGACGGGAAGAGCCGGCACGAGGGTTTGATCGTCTCGGCGGATGGAGCGCGATTCGCCTACTCGGGGACGGGTCGGAACGGGAAGGATACGGACGTCTACGTCGCGCAGACGGCGGCGCCGCGCGACGCCCGCCGGGTGACGGAGCGCGAGGGCACCTGGCAGCCGGTGGAGTTCTCGCGGGACGGGAAACGGATGCTCGTCGGCCAGTTCCGCGCCATCGACGACTCCGATCTCCACCTGTACGACGTGCAGAGCGGGGAGATGCGCCAGCTCACGCCGCGCGAAGGGAAGGGCGGCGTCGAGGACGCGGCCTTCAGCGCGGACGGCAAGTCGGTCTACCTGGTCACCGACCGGTACTCGGACTTCAACTCGCTGTATCGCGTCGACCTCTCGCGGCCGGACGCGAAACCACAGCCGCTCACCGCCCAGATCAAGTGGGACCTGGACAGCCTGGCGGTGGCGGGCGACGGCACGCGGCTCGCCTTCGCTGCGAACGAGGAAGGGTGGTCGCGCGTCTACGTGATGGACCTGCGCAGCGGGCGCGCCGAGCCGCTCGACCTGCCGCGCGGGATCGTCTCGACGCTGCGTTTCCCCGAAAAGCGCAGCGACCTGCTCTTCATCGGCGCGCAGACGGCCCGCTCGCCCAACGACGTCTGGTCCTACTCGTTGCGTGACCGCAAGCTCACGCGCTGGACGCGCAGCGAGGCGGGCCCGGTGGACGCCAGCTCGTTCGTGGAGCCGGAGCTGGTCAAGTACCGGGCGTCCGACGGGCTCTCCATCCCGGCTTTCCTGTGGAAGCCGGCGCGGGCGGACGGAAAGGTGCCCGTCGTCATCCTCTGGCACGGCGGTCCGGAAGGGCAGACCCGGCCGGCGTTCCAGCCCATCTGGCAGTTCTATGCGCAGGAGCTCGGCATCGCCGTGCTCGCGCCGAACGTGCGCGGCTCGACGGGATACGGCAAGGCGTACCTGGCGATGGACAACGGGGTGAAGCGCGAGCAGGCGCTCGGCGACATCGGCGCGACGCTCGACTTCATCGCCTCTCGCCCGGACCTCGACTCTTCCCGAGTCGCCGCCTACGGCGGATCGTACGGCGGGTACATGACCCTGGCCACGGTGGCGTTCCAGGGGGCGCGGGTCCGCGCCGCGGTGGACATCGTCGGCATCTCCAACCTGGTCAGCTTCCTGCAGACCACGCAGGCGTACCGGCGAGACCTGCGGCGCGCGGAGTACGGAGACGAGCGCGACCCGGCTGTGCGCGCCGTGCAGGAGCGCATCTCGCCGCTCAACTCGGTGGACAAGATGGAGGCGGCGCTGCTCGTCATCCAGGGCAAGAACGACCCGCGCGTCCCGCAGAGCGAGGCCGAGCAGATCGTCCAGGCGCTGCGCGCGCGCGGCAAGGACGCGCCGTACCTCCTCGGGGTCAACGAGGGGCACGGCTTCCAGAAGAAGGAGAACCGCGACTACATGACCGCCGCCGCGGCGGCATTCCTCCAGCAGAAGCTGCAGCGCGCGCCCGTGCCGCCCGGCTGAAAGGGGGAAGCGATGCAGTCGGCTCGCGACAGTCTGCGCGTCGCCGCCGTCGAAGAGCACCTCCGACACGAGAACGCGCATGACCTGGACGGTCTGCTATCCACGTTCGGCGGCAACGCAGTGTACGAGGACGCACCGTGGAGCGAGCGCCACGAAGGGCTGGGCGCCGTCCGCGAGTACTACGAGCGACTGTTCCGCGCCGCGCCGGACCTGCATGTCGAGGTGAAG
>DATFUN010000432.1:0-8218 GCA_035260805.1 Myxococcales bacterium
CCGGGCGTCGTCTTCGAAGCGATGTTGGTCAGCGTCGGCCCGCGCTTGGCCAGGTCGTTGTAGCCCTCGATGGGGTGGCAACCCCAGCACCCGACGTCGACGAAGAGCTTCTTGCCCTTCGCCAGAAGCGGCGCCTGGTCGACGTTGATCTGCTGGTTGTGACACTGGTCGCACTTCGCCTGGAGAAAGGCGCCCTTGTACGTGCGACCCATCACCTCCACTTCCTCGGTGAGCGGGTCGTTCCAGTAGTGATCGTCTTCGCCGTGGCGGAAGGCCTTGTGCTCGACGCCCTTGGTCTGCATGCCCTCCCCGCCGTGGCAGACGGTGCATCCGACGTTCTCGGGGACGTGGTTCTGCACCAGGAGCGTCCAGCGGCTGGGGTGGGTGCGGAAAACCGGCTTCACGTCGAACAGGTCCGCCTTGTCCGCTTCCTCGAAGGCTACCAGCGTGTCCTTGTCGGTGCAGGCCTGCGCGACGCGGTCCTCGGTGCGCGCCTTCTCCCCTGCGCGCAGCGCGTCCTCGGCCGGATTGCGCGACACGCCCTTGTAGTCAGCTTCGGTCAGGGCGAGCACGCCGCCCTTCTTGTCCTTGAGCACCGTCTTCGTCTTCGCCAGCCAGCGCGCGTGCGGGCCGCAGTACGCCTCGGCGCGCTCCAGCCAGCGCTGATACGCAGCCCCCGGGCGGCACTCGGTGGCGCTGGCGGGGTCCATCGGCTGCGGCGGCGCGGGCGGCTGCCAGCCGCCGGGCGGGATGGCGGCCGGGGCGGGCGGCAGGTCCTCGCAGATCTTGTCGTGCACCGTCTGGTAGGCGTCGATGACTTCCGGGTCGAGCGCGAACTGCGCCTTCATGTCCGCGTCCGGCATTTTGTTCTTGCGCGCCTCCAGCACTTCCCACGGCGCCGAGAAGCCGCCCTTGTTCACCGCCACGTGGCAGTTCTGGCAGCGGTCCACGGTAGGGCCGCCCCAGGAGTTCTTGAGGTCCTGCACCCAGTACTGCTCCATCTGCGGCCACTTGCCGGAGACGAGGTCGATCCTCTTCTTCAGCTCCTCGAGCGGCTTCTCCATCGCGTCGAGCGAGGCCTGCGCCTTGTCCTTGCGCGCCTGGAAGGTTGCCCTGGCCTTGCTGGTCTGCTGGTGCTGCGCGATCGCGGCCTCGTAGGCGCGCTGCTTGGCGTCGATCTTCCGCTGCCACTCGTCGTACTTCTTCTGCAGCTCTGCCTCTCTCTTCGCGTCCTCGTCGTGCCGCGCCTCGCGCAGCTCGTAGTAGACGTTGTCCTGGTACGACTTGTCGAAGCCCAGATAGAGCTTGGCCTCGGCCTCCTTCACCCGCGCGTCGTCGTCGGCCTTCGCCGCCGCGTCGTAGGCCCGCCGCTGCTCGGGATTGCCGCTGATGGCCGCCGTCGCCTCCTGCAGCTCCTTGCGCAGCGCCTCCCGCTTCGCCTTGACATCCGCCTCCTCGAGCCGCTTCCCGGCGCGGGCGAGGTCAGCCTCGAGGTGCTTCTTCTCCAGGTCGAAGAAGTCCCGCTGATAGGCCTTCCAGGGCCTGCGCGGGAACACCTCGTCGTAGACCGCCCAGCCGGTGCACAGGGCGAGCAGCACCGCGAGCCCCACGAAGGGCCACTTGAGGCTCTGCAGCTCGAGAGGCTTCGTCGCCATCAAGCCCTCAGACGTTCAGGATGTTGGGGATGACGAGGATGTATTTGATGTTGAGCGTGAGCCGCAGGATCATCTTCACCACCACGCCGGCCATGATCATGAACAGGGTGGCGACGATCCCGTACCGCACGAATCCCAGCTCGCGGATGAACTGGCTGTCCTTCTTCCACTTGTAGACGGCGCCGGGCACTCCGACCAGCCACCCGCCCACGCAGATGAGGCCGAAGAGCATCGCGCCCATCTCGCTGCGGATCCCGAGGATGTACGGCAGGTCGATGTTGGTGAGCGGCACCACCTTGTGCGGATCCCAGTAATCCCAGGGCATGAAGAGGTTCCAGCCGGGACCGCGGAAGAACACGCCGATGGTGATCATCCCCACCCAGAGGACGAGGAACCCGAACACGAAGGTCGAGATGGCGAACTTGCGCTCGCTCCAGGTGTAGTAGCCGTTCCCCTTGGGATTGATGTCCACGTAGGGGACGACCATCAACCCGACGATGATCAACGACGGCAACACCACGCCGGCGATCCACGGGTCGAAGTAGACGAGCATCTCCTGGAGGCCCAGGAAGTACCAGGGCGCCTTCGACGGGTTGGGCGTCTTGGTCGGGTTCGCCGGCTCCTCCATCGGCGCATCGACCGTGATGCTCCACACCAGGAGCACGAGCAGGAGGACGCAGCCGGAGATGAACTCGGCGCGGACCAGGTACGGCCAGGTGTGCACCTTGTCGGGGAGGTCGGCCGCGGCCAGCGCGCGCGCACGGCCGGACGTGACCTTCACCTCTTCGTGGTCCCCGATCGGCGCGCCGGGGGAGATGTTCTCGGCCATGGCGGAGGATCCTCGCGGTTAGAGCGGGCCGGAGATGCCGCCGTCCTTCCGGATGCGCCAGAAGTGCAGGATCATCAGGATGGAGGCGATGATGGGGATGAAGATGCAGTGCAGGACGTAGAAGCGGAGCAAGGTCGGCGACCCCACCACCGTTCCCGCCGTGAGGAGAGCGCGCGCGTCGTAGCGCGGAGTCATGCCCAGCTGGGGACCGAAGGGCCCCTCGTTCCCGAGCAGCGGCGTGGCGCGGGCCATGTTGGTACCCACCGTCACCGCCCAGATGGCGAGCTGGTCCCAGGGCAACAGGTAGCCGGTGAAGGAGAGCAGGAGGGTCAGCGTCAGGAGATTTACGCCGACTACCCAGTTGAACTCGCGGGGCGGCTTGTAGCTGCCGGTCATGAAGACCCGGAACATGTGCAGCCAGATGAAGATGACCATGCCGTGCGCCGACCAGCGGTGCATGTTGCGCATGATCATTCCGAAGGGGACGTCGAAATCGAGGTACTTCACGTCCCAGTACGCGTATTCGCCGGTGGGCCGGTAATAGAACATCAGCACCACTCCGGTGACCACCGTGCACAGGTAGAGCAGGAAGGTCAGGCCGCCCGCGCACCAGGTGTGGCGGTAGCGGATGCCGTGCCGGCGCATCTTGCTCGGGTGCAGGTGCAGCCAGACGTTGGCGGAGACCTGCAGCACGCGGTTGCGCGGCGTGTCCGCGTACCCGTGGCGGAAGATGGAGCGCCAGACGTAGTTCTCGGTGATGACGTCGAAGATGCCCGGCTTCTTCTTCGTCTCGATGTCAGGGGGCACTGTGGATTCCCCTCGCTAGAGGTGTCATGCGCCGGTGAACTTCACGTAGGCGTTGGGATCGTCCCACTGGCCCAGCTCGTACCGGTACCGGAAAGCCTTGTCGACCACCAACTGCCCGTCGTCGCCGAGCGCGATCTTCACCCGCTCCAGCGGCCGGGGCGTGGGCCCCTCGAAGTTCACGCCGTCCTTCGTGTACCCCGAGCCATGGCAGGGGCACTTGAACTTGTTCTCGGGGCCCAGCCAGCGCGGGGTGCAGCCCAGGTGGGTGCAGATGCCGAGCAGCGCGTAGATCGTGGAAGGCGTGCGCACCACCCATACGCGCTGGCTCTTCATCCACTTCTCGGAGACGTCGTTGACGGCGTAATCGACCGGATACCCGGCCCTGAAGGAAGTGGGCGGCTCGAAGAGGACGCGCGGGAAGAGCATGCGCAGGATGGCCAGTCCCGCGGCCGCAAAGCAGGTGAGGATGGCCCCCCAGGCAGCCAGGGAGAGCAGGTCGCGGCGCGACCAGATGTTGTTGCCGCTCTCAGCCTCCGGAATCCCTGGGTTTCCGCCGGGCATCGAGGTCCCTTTGCGTGGGGGCCGCAGCCAAAAAAGTCGGTTCTTCCTGTCACGACGCCGTCCGAGGGTCAAGGCGGGCGCCCGCGCGTGCGACGGTTCGCCGCACGGCTTCGGACGCCGCCGCATTGACCGCGAAGGACGCCGCGGGTAGAGGGAAGGCCCGCGGAGGGCGCATGGGACCGCTGCAGAACTTCTGGGCCATCGTGTCGGTGCCCGACAACATTCCCATCGTGTTCATGCTGGTCTTGGTCGGGTACTTCACCTGGCTGAGCTTTACCGAAGCACGCAAGAACGACCGCCTGATCCGCGAAGGGCGCAAGGACCAGATTTTGCGCCGCATGCAGGACTGAAAAAAAACGCTGCGCTGCAGTGAACGCCCACAACGCTCAATGAGCGTTTCAGCCTTTTCTTTTTCGTCGGCCATCCGTTAGCTTCCCCGTACCGGACTTACCCGGTGGGGGACCGGAGCCATGCTCCGGTCGGGAAGGTCTACAAATGGCACTGGGCGGACTCGTTCGCGAGGCTTTGCTCACCCGATTCGACGGACCGGCGCGCCACTCGGCGCGCAGCCGGGCCGAGGCCTTGCTGGAGGCGACCGAGTCACTCCAGCAGGCGACCACGCTCGCCGATCTGGGCAAGCGTGCCGCGATTGCCGCTGCCTCGGTGACCACGGCCGCGGCGGTGCTGGTCTACCTGGACGCGAGCAGCGGCTGCGACCCGCAGATCGCGATCTACGGCGCGCTCGACGAGGCCGCGGCCAAGGCTTGCATCGCGATGATTCGCGAGCTCGTCTCCGCGGGAACCTCCGCTCCGTACCTGTTGCTCGCCGGCGGGGCCACCCTGGTCGCTCCGCTCGGCGCGGGCAGCATCCGCGGCGCCATCCTGCTGGAGCGGGAGGCAGGCGCGTTCGACGATGCGGAAGGGCGCTCGGCGGCCCAGCTCTCGCGCCAGGTCACCGCCGCGGCGTCCGCGATCTCCATGGTCGAGGGCGCCAGGCGGGTCGAGAAGATCGAGGCCGCGGTGCTCGACGTGCTTCGCGAAGGCGTGCTGGTCGCCGTCGACGGGCGCGTGAAGGCGCTCAACCGCGCCGGAGCCCAGATCCTCGCCGCCGATCGCGGGACGGCGCTCGGGAGCGCAGTGGAAGTGATGTGGCCCGAGCTGGCCCGCCTGCTCGACGAGGCGGCGGACCTGGACGACGCGCCGGTGCGGGTGCGCGGCAAGGACCTCCGGGTCTCGCTGCGGCGGATCCGCGAAGGCCGGCGGCCCGCCACATCGGTGGTCAGCTTCACCGAGAGGAAGGGGAACGAGGCGCGGACCCACCGGCAGGCGGGGAAACCGCTGCTCCGATTCGACGATCTGGTCGGTTCGAGCGACGCTCTCGCCTTGGTCCGCGAGCTGGCGCGGGTCGCCGCGCAGAGCGGTTCCAGCCTGATCATCGAGGGCGAGTCGGGCGCCGGCAAGGAAGTGCTCGCGCAGGCGATCCACAGCGGTGGAGGGCGCAGCCGCTCTCCGTTCGTCGCGGTTCATTGCGCCGCGATTCCGCGGGAGCTCCTGGAAAGCGAGCTGTTCGGATACGAGGGCGGGGCGTTCACCGGCGCCAGCCCGCACGGCCACGCGGGGAAGTTCGAGCTGGCCGCGGGGGGAACGCTCCTGCTCGACGACGTCGTCGAGCTGCCGCAGGAGATGCAGGCCAAGCTCCTCCGCGTCCTCCAGGAACGCGCGGTCACGCGCCTGGGCGGCAGCCGTCCCCGCCCGGTGGACGTGCGCATCGTCGCGACCAGCAACGTCCCGCTGCGCGAGGCCGTGGAAGCGGGGCGCTTCCGCTCCGATCTCTTCTACCGGCTGAGCGTCCTGTACATCGCGATCCCCCCGCTGCGCGACCGGCGCCAGGACATCCGCCCCCTGGCCGAGCGTTTCCTGCACAAGTACTCGGCCATCCAGGGCAGGCAACTCCGATCGCTCGGGTCGGAGGCGCTGCACGCCCTGGAGTCGTACAGCTGGCCGGGAAACGTCCGCGAGCTGGAGCACTGGATCGAATCGGAGATCCACTTCGCCTCTCCGCAGGCCGTGTGCCTGGAGCGCCTCACCCGCCGCCCCGCCGCGCTCGAGCAGCTGCGCCCGGCCACGACGGTGCGTCCCGTCCGCGAGGCGGAGAAGGAGCTGTACGCCTCCGCGCTGACGGCGGCGGCTGGTTCGGTCAGCCGCGCGGCTCGGGTGCTGGGCGTCTCGCGGGGCAAGCTGTACCGGAAGATCCGGCTGTACGGGCTGCTCTAGCGATGGCGACGGGCGACCGGCTGGCGCCTGCGCTCAGCCGTGCCCTTCGTTCTGGTAGTGCTCGAACAGGTCGCGCAGCGTGCGGCCCGGCACGTGCTCGAACTTCTCGTCGAGCAGCTCCAGCGCGGTGACCCGGTCTGCGCTGAAGTTCCGGAAGTCCTTGCGCAGCTCGCAGTAGCCTGCGACCGACCAGCTCTTGCCCCAGAAGAACAGCCCCAGCGGCCAGATGGTGCGCAGGCTCCCTGCCCCGGCCCTGTCGACGTACTGGAAGCGGATCTTGCGCCTCTCGCGGAGCGCGGTGCGCAGCCGTCCCAGCTCGGCGGCCACCGCCCGGGGCACGCGCACGCCGGGGGAGAAGAGCGACGCGTCCGAAAGGCGCTCGCGCAGCGCGGGCGGCAGGACCGCCTCGATCTTGGCCAGCACGTCGCCCGCCGCGGCGCGCAACTGCGGGTCCGCCCAGCTCTGCACCACGCGCGCGCCGAGCACCAGCGCCTCGATCTCCTCCTCGTTGAACATCAGCGGCGGCAGGTCGTAGCCGCGGGGCAGCGCGTACCCCACGCCCGCCTCGCCCAGCACCGGCACGCCCGAGAGGACCAGGTCGCGCACGTCGCGATAGATGGTCCTCTCGGAGACGCCCAGGTCCTCCGCCAGCGCACGGGCGGTGGTCACCCCGCGGCGGCGGAGGCGCTGGACGATGCGGAAGAGGCGATCGGCGCGGCGCACGCGCGGCCGAGCTTACCGCTTCCGCGGCTGGAAGATGCCCACCGGCGCGCCGGCGGGATCGCGCAGGACGCTGAAGATCCCGCTGGGGATCTCGACGCACTCGCGCACCACCTGGGCCCCCAGCTCGCGGGCCTTGCCCGTGCTCTTCGCGCAGTCGTCGACCTGCACGTAGGTCAGCCACCCCGAAACGCCCTCGAACAGCTCCTCCGTGAGCCCCCCGGGGTGTCCCTCCCCCGCGTCGACCATGTGATATTCGCGCCCGGGCATGTCGAATGCCTCCAGCTTCCAGTCGAACAGGCTGGAGTAGAACGCGCGCGCCTTCTTCGCATCCTTCGAGTGCAGCTCGCTGTACGTGAACGGGTTCGCCATGGTCGTGCCTCCCTGGTCCGTCGCGGACCGTAGGAGGCACGCTGCGCCCTGCCTCCTGACATCGTCCTGTCAGGAAGGATCACACCTTGCGGGTCGCGAAGGCCTGCGGGAGGTGCTTGCGCATCAGCCGCGCCAGGTCGTCACCGTCCAGGAGGTCGACGGGGTTGCCCTTCGCGGTGTCCCGCGCGTCGGTGGAGAAGCGGCCCAGCGTCACCAAGACGCCCTTGCCGACGTACTCGGCGCGGGCGGTGTCGATGAGGTTGCGCACCTCGTCGCCCTCCACCGGCCCGTCGGCGCCGAGCACGCCGTGCACGTAGATGCGCCCGCCCTTGATGGGCGTCGGATCGTTGGCGAAGAGGTCCACGCTCGCCGCCGCGCGCTCGCACCGCTCGGGGTGGAAGCCCATCTCGGTGAACAAAGTGACGAGCAGCCTCTGCAGCCCTTCGGCCCCGTAGCGGCGCACCCACGCGGTGTCCGTCGAGTCGCCGCGCCCCAGGTTCTCCGGCGCGGCGGGCGACACAGGCTGCCCGCGCCCGATGAGGAGGATGAGCGCGAAGCCCACCAGGGTGGCCAGCACCGCGACGACGAGGATACCCATCGAAGCGACGCTCGTCCCGCCGGGCCGCGGAGTCAAGCGCCGGAAAGGCCGCCTCGTTCCTTGACAATCGCGGCACCCGGCAGTTACAAGCCCCGACTCTTCGCGGGACTTCCGCGTGGGGCTGTAGCTCAGCTGGGAGAGCGCTAGAATCGCACTCTAGAGGTCACCGGTTCGATCCCGGTCAGCTCCACCATTCCCTGCTAGCCCGGATGGTTCGCCTGGCCGGCCGTGACCCAGATCACGGCTCGAGGTTGCTACGAACATGTCGTGGCGGGAATTGTCGGGCGTCCTTAACGCACCCCGTCATGCCACTCCACTTCGACGGCCCAGGCGATTGCAATTGCAACCATTCGACGATCGAGCACCTCGGCAACGACCACGACGCGAGGTTCTTCCGCTGCG
>DATFUN010000433.1:0-3826 GCA_035260805.1 Myxococcales bacterium
AAGCCCGCGCAGATGCTGGTCGAAGGCGTGGGCGAGGCCCGTCCCATCGCCGACAACCGGACCTCCGCGGGCCGCTCCCAGAACCGCCGGGTCGAGCTCCACATCGACATCCCGCAAACCTCCTAGCTTCGGGTGACGAAACAACCACACCACGGAGCACACGGAGAACACAGGAGAAATCAAATCTCCGTGATCTCTGTGCTCTCCGTGGTGAAGTCTTTTTGGCCTTTAGGTCAGGCGCGTTCGAGGTGGTTGGCCGCGGCGTTGCGGGCTTCGCGGGCCGTGCGGTTCAGGACCAGGGCCACCAGCGTGATCAGGGCGGTCCAGAAGGCCCAGATGGAGAGCCAGCCGCGGTCGATGAGGGCGCCCGCGATCGCCGGGCCGACGATCTGGGCGATGGACATCAAGGACTGGTTGAGCCCCAGCACCACTCCCTGCTCGCCGCGGCCCACCTGCTGGGTGATGAGGCTGGTCAGCGCGGGGCGGATGAGCCCGTTCCCCAGCGACGAGAAGGTCGCCGCGAGCAAGAGCGTCGGGACGACGTGGCTCATCCCGAGGATGGCGTAGCCGGCGGCGGCGGCGGCGAAGCCGAAGGTGACCAGCCGCACCTCGCCGAAGAGCCGCACCGGCCATCCGGCGCGCAGCGATCCTTGCACCACGATCCCGAGCAGGCCCGAGTAGGTGAAGACGTAGCCGACCTGCTTGGGTCCGAACGGCACGCCGTTCCAGGAGAACCGCCGCTCGGCGAACAGCGCGAACCCGCCGGTGAACGAGGCGAACGCGAAGGTGAAGAGGAAGAACTCCCACAAGAGCCCCCCCAGCACGGGCCGGCGGAAGTACTCCGCGTAGGCGCCCCAGTCGAGGATCCGCAGTCGCTTGCCGCCGGGCGCCGCCGGCGCCTCCGCTTCCTGCACCGGCGAGAAGGGCGCCGCGGGCTGGTCGCCCTCCGGGCTCGGCGGCACCGAGGGAAGAAGGAAGAGCGTCCCCAGGATGCTGGTCAGCGAGAGCGCGGCCGCGCACAGGATGGGCACCTGGAAGCCGTAGTGCGCCGAGAGGTAGCCCGAGACGCCCGGTCCGACGAGGAAGCCGATGCCGAACGCGATGCCGATCACCGCGAACGAGCGGGCGCGCTCCTTCGGCGTGGTCACGTCGGCGATGTACGCCTGCGCGATGGAGAGGTTCCCGGCGGTGAGGCCGTCGATCACGCGCGAGGCGAACACCATCCACAGCGAGTTGGCTCCTGCGAGCAAGAGGAACCCGAGGAAGGTCCCTACCTGCGAGACGATGAGCACCGGCTTGCGGCCGATCCGATCCGAGAGCGAGCCCAGCGCGGGCCCGGCGACGAGCTGGCAAAGCGCGTAGCTGGAGACGAGCAGGCCGACCACCGCGGGGCTGGCGCCGAACCGCTCCGCGTAGAACGGCAGCACGGGGAGCATGATCGTGAGGCCGAGGATGTCGACCACCACGATGAGGAAGATCGGGAGGAGCGGAGAACGTCGCATCGCCACGTCCGTGTAGCACGCGTCAAGGCGCGAACGGATCGTGCAGCGGCGGCGTAGAGGCAAGATCGAGCAGCGCCTCGATCAGGACGTGCGTTCCCCGGTGCAGGTCGGCCACGGGGACCTGCTCGTCGCTGTCGTGCCCTGGATATGGCTTGCCCGGGAACCACATCCCGAAGGCGATCGATCTCGGCAGGCGCTTCGCGTAGGTGCCGCCGCCGGAGATGGCGGGCGGGACGTCTTCGCCGGTCGCCCGGAGGTACGCGGCCATCAGCCGCCGCACGATCTTCGCCTGCGGATCGAAGGCGAGCGGCTCGTCCTGGAAGTAGCCGCCGGGGCGCAGCGCCGCCCCCCTCCGGGCAGCGAAGTCGGCGACCAGCGCGAACAGCCGGTCGCGCGCCTGCGGACCCGTGAGCGGCGGCGGGCGGCGCAGGTTGACGACCAGCGTGAGCTTGCCGTCCTCCGCCGGCGCGAGCGATGCGTGCGCGCCGAGGGTCGCCACGTTGACGGCGTAGCCGCCCCAGCGGTCCTGCGGCAGCCCAAGCGCGGCGCCGTGCAAGTCCTGGCCGGCGAGGCGCGCGAAGGCCAGCAGATCGTCCGCGCCCCCCGCGGGCAGCTCGCCTTCGACCCCTCGCGCGAGCGCGACGAGGGCGTTGCGGCCGCCCTGGAGGTTCACGCCGGCGTGCGCGGCGCGTCCGTGCGCGAGCACCTCCAGCTCCGGGCCGCGCGCCGCGATCTCCACCCTGGTCCCGGCCGGCGGCGTCTTCGCGACCAGGCGGGCGATCAGCTCCTTCCAGTCCGCCTCGCCCGCCCGCCACCGGAGCACGATGCGCGCGCGATCCGGGACGATGCTCGGCGCGAGCCCCGCGTCGAGAGAAGCGACCGTCCACGGCTTTCTGGCATCGCGCTCCGCCGGATCGGCGCTGACGGTGAGCCCGTCCCAGCCCTTTTCGCCCACCACCACCGGGAATTCCGAATCGAGCACCAGGCTCAGGTCGGGCGGAGCGTGCGCCGCGAGGTACTGCTTCACGTCGGTGCTGCCGCTCTCCTCGTCGGTTCCCACCAGGAGCCGCACGGTGTGGGTCCGGGCAGGTCCGGCTTCCTTCAGCGCAGCCATGGCGAGGAGGGCCTGCACCATGGGCCCCTTGTCGTCCGCCGCCCCGCGGCCCCACACGCGGCCGTCGCGCACGACGCCGGCGAAGGGCGGGATCGTCCACGCCTTCTCGTCGACCGGCTGCACGTCTCCGTGCACCACCAGCCCGAGCACCGGCGCTCCGGCCGGTCCCGGCAGCTCGATCTCGGTCATCGTCCCGGCGTCGCGGGCAGCCAGGCCGAGAGCGGAGGCGGTGCGCAGCAGCCATTCCTTCTGCGCGGCGTGCGCCGCCTCGTTCCCCGCGACGGTGGCGAAGCGGACGGCCTGCGCGACCATCTCGGCGGCGCGCGGCGCCCCTGCCTCGTCGTAGCGCGCGTGCGCTCCGGCCGTGGCGATCAGCAGCAGCGCGATCATGCTCGCTCCGCGGTGAGCCACCCAAGGACCGAGGCGGCGCCCAACAACGGGAACACCACGTAGACCG
Source organism: Myxococcales bacterium (assembly GCA_035260805.1). GTDB lineage: Bacteria > Myxococcota > Myxococcia > Myxococcales > 40CM-4-68-19 > VBKO01. The sequence continues at coordinate 3,074 of DATFUN010000433.1, forward strand.
ACCTGCCGGCCTGCTGCTCCGGCCCACCCACGCCCGTCAGGAGAAGCAGGAACGCGGCCGCCGCGAGGGCGAGGACCAGGGCGGCCAGCCCGAGCGCGGCCCAGCGAGGCCAGGCCCTCCGGATGACCCGCTCGGAAAGCGCGATCCCGAGCGGCGCGCCGACCAGGGCGCCCAGCGCGATGCCGACGCCGATGCCCCGGCGCGGATCGGTGCTGGCCGTGGCCCGCGCGCCCGCGTATCCCAGGAGACCCGCGCAGATCCAGAGGAGCACCGAGGACAGCGCCCACGCCGAGAGCAGCCGTCCAGGGCCAACCACGCGCCGGCGGCCGAGCCAGGCGCACCCCAGGAGGATCAGCGCGAACAACGCCCACAGCGAGACGGTGCGCATCACCCGTGCCTCAGATGCATCTCCCACGCGCCCGGCTCGGGCTCGCGGGTCGCGAGCACCTCGTGCCCCAGCTCCTCGGCATTGCGGCGGATGTCGGGCACCGCGGGGCGGTGATCGAGCAGTACCAGGAGCTCCTCGCCGCGCCGCATCTTCTGCAGCGCGTACTTCGTCTTGGCCCAGGTCAGCGGGCACAAAAGGCCCCGCAGATCCAGACGCTCCACGTCAGCGCTCCTCGGCCGCCAGGATCTCCTTGTACTGCACGGCCGAGAGCAGCTGGGGGACCTCGTCGGGCTGCGAGATCTCGATCTCGATCATCCAACCCTTCTCGTGAGGGCTCTCGTTCACTCCCTCGGGCGCGTCCACCA
>DATFUN010000434.1:0-10186 GCA_035260805.1 Myxococcales bacterium
GCGGGACCTCTACCGGCTCTACAAGCAGGACCTGAAGGCGTACGTCCTGGTGCTGCAGAACATCAACCGCGAGCTGGTCCGAAGGCTGCGCAAGGCCGGCGCGCGCATCGCGTACCTCACGCGCCTGGCCGGCGCCGACCACGCGGCCGAGCACCACTGACGAAAAGATCAGCGCTTCGCGCTGGTCCTCTAGCCGAGGATCGACTCGACCACGGTGCGGGCGATCGGGTGGTACGAGGCGCGCGCCTCCTCGTAGATCTCCCGCGCCAGCGCGCGCGTCTGCGGCCGCCTCCCCAGCTCGGTATAGAGCGGCCGCAGGTACTTCATCCGGCCCGTCTCGCGCAGGACCCGGCGCGCCGCCTCGCGGCCCGCCTCCACTCCCGCGCGGAGCTGCACCAGCACGAAGGTGTGCCGCAGCTCCAGGCTGCGGCGGCGCGAGAGGCCGAGCAGCGCGTCGAGCTGCCCGCACACCTCCCCGGGCAGCTCCGGCAGCGACTGGAGGAAGACGAGCAGCTCGGTGGGCTGCATGCGGACCGCGGTGTTCTCGTCGGGCAGCACACCCTGCCCCGTCCGCCGCGCCAGCTCGCGCAGCTCCTCGAGCCTTCGCGACTGCGGCCGGGGCGCGTCGGGCGGCAGGCCCGGCCCGTCGATCCAACGCTGCGCCCCGGCCCGCCCCGATACGCCGGGAAGCCGCTCGTCGAGGAACCGGAGGAAGTCGTCGGTGGCGATGGACTGGAAGCGGAACCGATCCAGGTACGCGCGCAAGAACCGGTCCCACCGATCGCGGCCGGTCAGCTCTTCCAGCCTGCGCAGGAAGAGGTAACCCTTCTCGTAGGGGACGGTGGAGTACGCCTCGTCCGGATCGACCCCCGCCATCTCGGTGCGCAGCCGGGTCAGCTCCGGCCGTTGGGCGAACCGCTGCAGCGAGACCTCCAGCTCGTGCAGCCCGACCGCCGCGTGCAGCTCGGCCGCCTCGGCGCCCTCCAGCGCCTCGAGGATGCGCCGCTCGGCATAGACGGTGAAGCCCTCGTTGAGCCAGAAGTGCTCCAGGGTGGCGTTGGAGACGAGGTTTCCGGTCCAGGCGTGCGCCAGCTCGTGGGCGATGACGTTGACGAGAGATCGATCTCCGGCGAGCAGCGAGGGCGTGGCGAAGGTCAGCCGCGGGTTCTCCATGCCGCCGAACGGGAACGAGGGCGGCATCACCAGCACGTCGTAGCGCTCCCACTCGTACGGGCCGAACAGGTCCTCCGCCACATGCAGCATCGTCTCGACGCCGTCCAGCTCCCAGGCCGCCGCGTCCGCCACGCTGCGTTCGGCCCACACGGCCGAGCGCTGCGAGAGCTGCCGCGGCGAGAGGTCCCCGACCGCGAAAGCGAGCAGGTAGGGCGGGATCGGCTGCGGCATCTCGAACAGATCGACCACCTCGCCGTCGCCCCCCGTCTCGCGGCCGAGCGGCGCCGCGGCCATCAGCGCGCGCAGGTGCGCCGGCACGGTGAACCTCGCCCCGGCGCGCACGCGGATGCGCGCCGTATCTTGTAGCGGCGCCAGCGACCGCGCATGGATGGGCTGGCACTGGCTGTACAGGTACGGGTGCTGCCCGCCGGCGGTCTGCGAGGGCGCGAGCCACTGCAGAGCCGACGCCTGGGGAGAGGTCGAGTACCGGACCCGGATGGCGCGAGTCGCGGGCGGAAGGTGCACCCGCATCCGCGCTCCCAGGATGCGCTCGGGTGGACCCAGCTCGTGCCGCAAGGGCGCCCCGTCCGCCGTCTCTACGGCGGCAATGCGCAGATCGCGCGTATCCAGATCGAGGGGTCCCGCGGACGGGTCTCGCAACGTGAGAAGCACTTCGCCCGAGAGCACCTGCCGGGCGAAATCGACCTTGAGCTGGAGGTCGATGCGCTCGGTGACGGGCTGCTCGGAATCTGCGTAGCTATGCGGATCCAGGCGCGCCACGGGCGTTCTCTACCACGGCCCTCGCTGGCGGCGGCGCGCTACCGCGGGGCGCGGCGGCGCGCGTCGGCGAGCCAGTGGATCAGCCGGATGACCTCGCCGCAGTCGGCGACGTGCCAGCGGGCGGCGGTGCCGGCCCGCGGGGGCGGCCCGACGTGCACGGTGATGCCGCCGAAGCGATGGACGGCTGCGAAGCCTTCTTCGTCGGCGTCTCCGGCGCCGACGTAGACAGGCAGCGCCGCCCGGAGCCCCGCGAGGAGCCCCAGCGCCGCGCGCCCCAGGCCCGTTCCCTGCGCGCACGCCTCGATGGCCTCGTTCCCGCGGCGCAGCCCCAGGCCCTCGGCGGCGGCGAGCCTCCCGAAGTGCTCCGCAGCCGCGATCTGGTCGGCGTTGGCCCCCAGGCGCAGGTGCAGCACCAAGGACCAGACGCGATCCTCGAGCGCGATGCCCGGCGCCTCGAACGCGGGGATCCGCTCGCAGGACTTGCGCAGCCGGGCGATCGCCTGCTCCGCCAGCTCCAGATCGGGCTCGGTCACGAGCCGCAGCCCGAAGTTCTGCACTTCGGCGCCGTGCACTCCCACGTAGCCCAGGCGGTGCAGCCGGAGCCGGCGCTGCAGCGTCTCCACCCGCCGGCCCGACAGGACCGCTCCGCGAGTGTTCGGCGCCGCACACAACCGGATGAGCGCGGCGCGCGCGGCCGGATTGGTGCGCAAATGCCCGTGCGAGGCGCGCTGCGCCAGCGCTGCCTCGAAGGAAAAGAACCCGAACAGGGCAGGCGCGTCCGCTACCCGCTCCCGCAGGCTATCCGCCTCCGACCACAGCGGCCTGACCGCTCCTGTCCGTCCCGGCTCTGAATTTCGCACACGCCCCCCTCGCCCTCGTTGCTGCCCCCGGCGCGAATCTGCGCACGGATGTCGGAGGAGGTAAGAGGCGACTCAGTACGACAATGAATATCCGCCGGCCTCGAAGAGGGAAGGAACGATGCACTCCCTCACCTCGGCGCTGTTCACTGGTGTGTACTTGTGGAGGCGGGCGAGCTGATCGAGCTGCCCGTCCAGCTCCTCGGGCGGCACCACCGCCGCGAGCGCCGTGCGGGCACGACCTACGGCGCGCTCGCGGGCCTCCATGCAATAGAACCGGCAGAGCGCGTCGCGCAGCTGCGGCTCCCGCTGGGTGGCAAGCGTGCGGCCCAGCAGGGAATCCATCGCGTACACCTCGATGGCCACGTCGGCCAGCGCGGCGAGGACTTCCTGCCGCTCCTCCAGCGCGGTGCCCAGCGACGCGGCCCACTTGGCCGCGAAGATGAACTGACGCTTGGCCATCTCCGCCCCCCGGCGCTCCGCGGCGAGGCGGCCCACTGGAAGGAGGGTGACGGCTTTGCCGGCACCCGGGCCGGAGCCGAAGGCGGAGGCAGACGGAGGCAAGTGACGCGGATCGGTGAGCTCTTCGTCGAGCTGCTGGACCGCGGCCATGAGCGGCATGGCGCCTTTCACGGCGCGCTTGAAGATCATGCCGGGGATCAGCAGCCGGTTGATCTCGTTGGTGCCCTCGAAGATCCGGTTCACCCGGTTGTCGCGGTAGGCGCGCTCGATCGCGTAATCCTCCACGAATCCGTTGCCTCCGTGGATCTGCAGCACCTCGTCGACGATCTGGAACAGCCACTCCGAGCCGGTCACCTTCATGATCGAGGCTTCGATCGCGTACTCCTCGATCGCCTCCATCACGCTGGCCGGCGAGCCGTCCGACTGTGCGATGGCGGCGTCGATGGCGCCGGAGGCGCGGTAGGTCATCGCCTCGGCGGCGTAGATGTGCGCCGCGGCGCGGCCGAGCTTCTCGCGGATCAGGCCGAACTCCGCGATCGCCCGGCCGAATTGCTTGCGCTGCGCCGCGTACTCGACGCCCGTCTGGAGCACGTGCTTCATGCCGCCGATTCCAAAGGCGGCGAGCTTGAGGCGGCCGACGTTCAAGATGTTGAAGGCGATCTTGTGGCCCTTGCCGATCTCGCCCAGGACGTTCCCCACCGGGACCTTGCAGTCCTCGAAGATGAGCGGGGTGGTCGAGCTGCCGCGGATGCCGAGCTTGTGCTCCTCGCGCCCCTGGGTGAACCCCGGGGTGTCGCGCTCGACGATCATCGCGGTGAACCTGGTGCCGTCGATCTTGAGGAACACCACGTACACGTCGGCGAACCCGCCGTTGGTGATCCACATCTTCCCGCCGTTCACGACGTAGTGCTTGCCGTCGGCCGAGAGGCGCGCCACCGTCTTCGCGCCCAGCGCGTCGGAGCCGCTGCCCGCCTCCGAGAGCGCGTACGCCGCCACCTTGCGCCCGCTGGCCAGATCCGGGAGGTACTTCGCCTTCTGCTCCGGCGTGCCGAAGAACACGATCGGCAGGGTGCCGATGCCGGTGTGCGCGCCAAACGTCGTGGCCCACGAGCCGTACCCGGCCTGCGACTCGGCGACGAGCATGGAGGTGGTCTTGGAAAGGCCCAGACCGCCCAGCTCTTCGGGGACGTCGACGCCGAGGAGGCCCAGCTCGCCCGCCTTGGCGAGCAACTGGCGGAGGAGCCCGTTGTCCTTCTGCTCGATGCGGTCGGCAGCGGGCAGGATGTCGCCGTCCACGAAGCCTTTGCCGGTGGCGAAGAACTGGCGCTGCTCTTCGGTGAAGCGCTCGGGGGTCATGAACGGCGACGACCCGACCGGCGCGAAGAGGAAGTCCCCGCCGCGCGATTCCTCGGCTCGGGTGGGGAGATCCTCGACTTGCTCCGCCATGTACGCTCCCGACGCCACTACAGAGGAATGACGCTGGGCGTCATACAGAAACGTAGTGCCTCTGGACGCGCCGCGCAACTGGCTGCCTGCACAGGAGCAGGGAGGGGCCGCCCACTCGGTCCAGCATCCCAACCCTGCGTTCCGCAAGCGGGTCGAGGAAAACAGGGCGCACGCGCTGGAGATGTTCGCGATCGCGAACGCGAAACTCGAGCCGGAGCTCCGGCGGATGTTCCTCCAGTACCTCCGCGGGAGGGAAGCGCCAGCAGGCCCAAGACGCGTTGACCACTCGCGTCGCGCGGTGTACCGAATCGGTCGCGATGGCGAACAAGAGCACCGAGATCCAGATCGGCGACGGGAGCCTCCATGTCGGCGACCGCGTCGTGTACCCGAACCAGGGCATCTGCCGGATCACCGGAGTGGAGGTAAAGCAGATCGCCGGCCGCGACTGGGAGGTGGTCACCCTCTCCCGCGAGGAGGACGGCGCCACGGTGATGGTGCCGCGCGCGAAGGTGATGGGAATCGGGCTCCGGAAGGTGGCGAGCGTCGCGGCCATCGACGACATGTTCGACCAGCTCGCCGCGCCGGGAGACGATCCGCAGCTCGACTGGAAGGTGCGACACCGCGAGAACGCGGACCGGATGACGGGCGGCGGGCTGCAGGGGACCCTCGACGTGCTGAAGGGACTTCACGCGCTCAGCCGCGTGCGTCCCCTCCCGCAAAAGGAGCGCGAGCTGTACGACAGCGCGCGGCACCTGCTGGTCGGCGAGATCGCGGCCGCCATGAACCTTCCGCTCCACGTCGCCGAGGACAACCTCGACTATGCCTTGTGGCCGCCTCCGGGCATGAAGCGCAAAGGGCGGCCGCTGCAGCCCGCCGCGCTCGCGCAGCCCGGGTTGAGCGTCGGCGTCGCGCGGCCGGCCTCGCGCGCGGGCGACGAGGAGCTGGACGACGAGGTGGATTTCGGCGAGGTCGACGTGGAAGCCAGCGGCGAGCCGAAGGCCGTCAAGGTTGCCGACGCGGAAGAGTCGGACATCGCCGATCCCGACGAGACCAAGGACCTCATCCGGCAACGGGCGATGCGCGTCACCGCCGAGGAGGAGGAGCCGGAGGCGCTCGACGAGCTTGCCGCGAACGCGCTCGAGGCCACCCACGAGGACGTGGCGGCGGAGCCCAGCGCCAAGCTGCACGCGCCTCCCGGCACCACCAAGCCACAGGCCAGGCGCGGCTCCCCGCCCGCCGGCGCCGAGCCCAAGCGCACGCCGCCGTCGGCGGCCGCGGACGGGCCGGGCATCGCCCGCTCGGTCGCGGCCAAGGCGCTGGAGGTCGCCGCCAAGGTGCTCGTGCCGCAAAGATCCGCCCCGAAGGCGCCGGACAGACCTGCGCCACCCAAGGCCAAAGCGGCCCCTGTCCGCAAGGCGGCGAAGCCGGCGGCCAAGGCGAAGCCCGTGGCCAGGAAGCCGGCGGCGAAGAAACCCGCCAAGAAGCCAGCCGCGAAGAAGCCGGCCGGAAAGGGCAAGCGATGATCCGGCTGGTCACGCTGGGCGAGTTCCCCTCGGAGGTGCTGGAGCACGTGGCACGGCGACTCCACGCCGCCTACGGGATGGGCTGCGAGATCGAGGGCGAGGCCGAGTTGCCGGACGCGGCGCTCTCGGACGACCAGGAGACCTACGACGCGCCGAAGCTGCTCGACGAGATCGACGACGACACGCAGCTCTACGCCGACGACAAGATCGTCTACTTGACCAGCGCACCGCTCACGGCGCCGGAAGGGCCGATGGGCAAGGGGCCGATGACCGGGTTCCCGCAGTTCGGCGGCGGGCGGGCGGTGGTCAGCAGCCACGGCTTGGGCGGCAAGGGCGAATTGCCCCTCGACGTGGGGCTCGCCAAGCGCGCGGCGCACCACGTCGGCCACCTGTGGGAGCTGCACCACTGCTTCGACCCCCGCTGCGCCATGCACCCGGAGTGGTCGCCGGGGTTCACGCAGTACCCCGAGGTGGCGCTCTGCCTGTACGACCGGGAGAAGAGCGAGCGGAAGATCAAGCTCGGACAGTCGTAGTGGACGACGAAGCGGCGCCGGCCCGGCGCCGGAGCGACCGCGCGCGTGCCGTTCCGCTCCTGGCCATCGCCGCGCTGGGCGTCTCCGCGCTGATCTTCGACCTCACGGACCCGCTGCGGCTGCCCGGCGACGGGGATTACGCCGAGGCAGCTGCGGCGTTGCGCGTCCAGGCGGGCCCCCGCGACGCGGTCCAGGTCTGGCCCTCCTGGGCCGACCGCGCCCGCATGTTCGTCCGGTCCTTGCCGGTTCGCGTCGAGGAGGACCTGCGCGCGGCCGACTATCCGGGGGTCGATCGGCTGTGGCTCCTGGCGCTGCCCCGCGTGCCGCTGGCGAAGCTGTCGGGAGCGCGCGCAGCGCTCCGTCAGCGAGGCGCGGTCGCGGGCGAGGAGCTGCGCTTCGGAGCCCTCTCGCTACAGCCCTGGGACTTGCGGGGGCCGCGCGTGCTCTCGTTCCTCACCGACCCGCTCGAGGAGCACGAAGTCGATTACGTGCCGCGGCAGTGCGTGCAGGTGCGCATCGGACGGCCCGCCGACCCCGGGCGGCTGCAGGCACGCGGCCAGGGTGGCGTCCTGCACGTGCGCGCCGGAGTCGTCGGCGAGCGCGCGTACCAGGTCGCCCGGGGACCTGTGCGCATCGAGGTGCAGGTCGACGGCGCACCGGTCGCCACGCTGAACGTGCCGCCCACCGTCCCCCCGGCGCCTGGCTGGCGGCGGCTGGACGCCGCCGTGCCCGCCGGCGAGCGCGCATTCGCCTTCCTGGTCAGCGCCCGCGATCCGGATCGGCCCTTCTGCCTTTCGGCCTGGACGACCGCTCCATGAGCCGCCGCCTGCCGCTCGCGCTCGGGGCGCTGACGTTCGCCGCGCTCTTCGCCACCCAGTCCGGCGTGGGGTTCGTGCGGGACGAGGGCTACTACTTCGAGGCAGCCCGCAGCTACGAGCAGTGGGTGCTGCTGCTGCTCCGCGCGCCTGCAGCCGCGCTGCGGGACACCGGGCGTTACTGGAGCGCCAATTTCGAGCATCCCGGCCTGGCCAAGCTGCTCTTTGCCCTGTCCCACCTGGTCTTCACCACCTGGCTGCGGTGGTTGCCCGATGCGCTGGCGTTCCGCCTGCCGGCGTTCGCGTTCGGCGCCCTCCTCACGTACTGGCTGGCCGTGCTCGGAGCGCAGCGCTCGCGCGCCGCCGCCGTCTTCGGTCCGGCGCTGTTCTGGGGGGCCGAGGGGACGTTCTTTCACGGTCACCTGGCCTGCTTGGACATCCCGATCTGCGCGCTCACCGCCGGCGTGGGCGTCGCCTGGGCCCGGGCGATCGGCATTCTCGACCCGTCGCCATCCCCGCCTTCCCCTCCCTCCTCTTCCTCCCCGCCGAAAAAAAAATTATTTTTTTTTCGGCCCCGGACCTGGGAGCTGCCGCCGCCCGCCGTTCGAAACGGCGTCTTGCTCGGTTTTCTCTTCGGCAGCGGCCTGGCTGTGAAGCACAACGCCTGGCTCCTCCCGCCCGTCCTCCTCGTCCACGCACTGCTGCTCCCCGCCGCGCTCCGGGGGCGCGCCCTGCGGACCCTGCCCTGGCTGCTCGTCGGTCCGGCCGTCCTCTTCGTCGCCTGGCCGCTTTTGTGGCACGACCCGGTCCGCCACCTCGGCGACTGGGTCTCGTTCCACACCCACCACGTGCACTACGCCTGGTACTACCTGGGCCGCGAGCTGCGCGGTCCACCCTTCCCGATCTTCTATCCGCTGGTGCTGCTCGCCCTGGTGCTCCCCGTGACCCAGGTGGCGCTCTTCGCCGCCGCCGGCGCGAAGCTCCTCTGGGACTTCGCCCACCGCTCGCTCTCGCCGCTCCGGCTGCTCGAATTGGGGTTGGCCGGCGCCGCCATCCTGCCCTTCATGATCCGGACCACCCCCATCTTCGGCGGCATCAAGCACTGGCTCGCCTTCATCGCGCTGCTCGCGCCGGAGGCTGGCCACCTGCTCGACCGCGCCGCGGGCCTGGCCTCGCACGTGGGGCTGCCCCGCGCGCGCGCCTTGGCCATCGCGGCGGCGGCTGCGCTCCTTCCTGGCTGGTGGCAGATCGCGCACGTCCATCCCTACGGGACCAGCGCCTACGGCGAGCTGGCGGGCGGCATCCCTGGCGCGGCCAGCCTCGGAATCCAGCGGCAGTACTGGTCCAACAACGTGACCGCGGTGCTGCCCTGGCTCAACGCCCACGCCCCGCGCGGGGCCCGCGTCTTCTTCCACGAGGTGAATCCGGAGAGCTACCGCGCCTACCAGCAGGCGGGGATGCTCCGCGCCGACATCCAGTACGCAGCGGGACCTTGGGACGCGCAGTACGCCGCCCTGCAATGGCACCGGGAGTTCCGCGACCGCGAGCCCGAGACCTGGAACGCGTTCGGCACCAAGACCCCGGCGACCGGGTTGTATCTGGACGAGACGCCCCAGATCGTCGTCTATGCTCGGCCTGGTCTGCCGGGAGCGCCGTGATGGGCCGCTGGGATCACCTCGTCGATCGCAAGCCGCAGGAGCTGAAAGACTACGTCTTGGGCCAGGTCGCCGACCGGATCGCCGCCGAGCTGCGGGCCTGGCCGCCCGCGCTCGACGAATGGCTGGACGATTCCGCCCGGCGCCGCTTCCGCCCCGCGTTCGAGCGGCCTTCGGCGCCCGGCCTTCCGACGCTGCGGGTGGCCTGCGAGATCGCCCGGCGCGAGCTCCTGCGCGACTACGATCTCATCGACCGCTTCTGGCGCAGCGGGGCCCACCGCGAGCTGCTCCCGGACGAGTTGGAGGAGAACACCAGCCACTTCGTCACCCAGTACCTGGTGGACGCGGCGCTCGCCTTCCAGGATCTCGCCCAGGGCAAGTTCGTGCGGCGCGATCTGGTCGGGCTTCTGGAGAAGGTCGAGGACAGGTTGTTGCAAGGGAACCGCTTCCGCCTGTAAACCGACAGGCCCGTGCCCAAGATCACGTTCGAGATGGAGTCGGTCACGGTCGACGTCCCGCAAGGGTCGACCGTCCACCACGCGGCCTCGCAGGTGGGCATCGTCCTGCAGCGCGGTTTCGCGGCCATCCATCCCTGCAATGGCAACGGGCGCTGCCCGGGTACGGCCTGCGCCATCTTCCTGCGCGGTCGGGATCCGGCCGCGGTGAGCCCGCCCACCTGGAAGGAGAAGTTCCTGCACCGCCGGCAGTTCAAGGGCGGAAAGCGGCTCGCCTGCCAGTGCGTCCCGCTCCGCGACCTGACCGTGGTCACGATGCCCTGAGCGAGCTCGCTCAGCGCGACTGCTTGCCGGCCGCCTTGCGCTTGGGGTTCTTGCACAGCGCTTCCTGCTCGCGGGCCATCTTCGCCGCGGGCGCGGACTTGTACGCCTGCTGGACCTCGTCGAAGAAGAGCATCGCGTTCTTGCAGTCCTTCTGGTTCTGGAA
>DATFUN010000435.1:0-2735 GCA_035260805.1 Myxococcales bacterium
TCCCGCGCCGAGGCCGGGCGGCGCGCCGACGAGCTGCTCGAGGCGATGGAGCTCGCGCAGGAGGTGCGCAAGCTGATCGCCGACTACAGCTTCGGGATGAAGAAGAAGCTCGGCCTCGCCGCCGCTCTCATCCACGGGCCGGAGCTGCTCTTCCTCGACGAGCCCTTCGAGGGGGTGGACGCGGTCGCCAAGCAGTCGCTCACCGCGCTCCTCTCCGGACTGGTGCGCCGCGGGCGGCTGACCGTGTTCCTCACCTCGCACGTCCTGGAGGTGGTGGAGCGGCTCTGCACCCACCTCGGCGTCATCCACAAGGGACGGCTCGTGGCGCAGGGCACGTTGCCGGAGGTGATGCGCGATGCGCCCTCCCTGTCGGACGCTTTCGTCCAACTGGTCGGCGAAGGCCGGGGCGGTCCGCGCGCGCTGAGCTTCCTGCCGTGATCGCGCGGCAGGCCGGCGCGCTGATCTGGCTGCGCGCGACGCTGTGGCGGCGGCGCATCTTCCAGCAGCGCCAGTGGGGCCGGCTGGCGATCTCGCTGCTCGGCATCGGCATGGGGGGCCTGCTCAGCGGGTCCACGGCGGTCCTGCTCGTCGGGTACGGCGAGCAGCTTCGCGACCACCCCCAGCTCGTGGCGGAGCAGGGCGGCGCGGCGGCGCTCTTCGCGACCTGGCTCACTTCGGCGCTGCTGGCCCGGGTGTGGTTCGCGTTCCTTCCGCGCGGGCAGACGCCCTTCCTCGATCCGCGCCGGTTCCTCGCTTTCGCCGTGCCCGCGCGGCTGGTCTCCGGGCTCAACTTCGCCGCGCAGCTGTTCGACCCCGCCTGGCTCTTCTTCTGGCCGATCCTGGTGGGCATCGCGCTTTCGGCGGGACGCCTGCCCGGTATGCCCGGCCCCGCCGCGCTGCTCTGTGCCGAGGCGCTCGGCGTCTGGGCGGTGGCTGGCGTGCTCCACCTCGCGGCCGCGATCGGCGGCGCGCTCGATGCGCGCCTCATGCTGCGGCGCGCGTTCTCGGTCGTCCTTCTGCTCTGCGCGGCGGCCGGGGTGCAGCTCGCCACGCGTCCGGGCCGGGCCGGAATACCGTCCGCGTTCGCGGCCGAGCACTGGACCGCGATCGCGTTCACGCCGCCGGGGTGGGCCGCGGAGATGGTGCGCGAGCTGGCGGCCGGCCGTCCACAGCGGGCGGTCCCTCCCGCGCTGCTCCTGGTCGTCCTCGGCGCGCTGTGCGCGGTCCTGGCGCACAAGCTGTCCCTGCGCGAGGCGCTCCGTCCGGTCGACTCCGGCAGCGCGCAGGCGGGCCGGCGGGGCGCCCTGGGATGGCGGCTGCCGCTGCTCCCCGAATCCGTCTCGGCCGTGCTGGAGAAGGAAGCCCGGACGGTGCTGCGCATCGGCTGGCTGCAGATCGTGCTGGTCCCGGTCGGGTTCCTGCTCTTGCGCGTCGCCTTCCTCGATCCGCGCGGCGTGAGCTGGGTGGAGAGGCGCCCTTTGCTGTTCGCCGCGGTGTACGCGCACCTGGGGGTGCTGGAGCTCGCGACCAACCAGTTCGGCCGCGATCTCGACGCGGCGCGCGGTTGGTTCCTGTGGCCGGTGCGCCCGCGGGTCCTCCTCGCCGCCAAGAACCTGGTCGCCTACGCGCTCTCCCTGTGCATCTTCGCGGGCTTGGTCGCGGTCGCCCGGGCGACGGGACCGGTGTCCGCGGCGCAGGTCGGGATCGGCTTCTGCGCCCACCTCGCCACCTTCCCGCTGCTGGCCCTGATCGGCAACCTCGCCAGCGTGCTCTGGCCGGTGCCCGTGCGCGGGATGCGGCTGCGGCGCGTGCGCGGCACCGGACCGGTGGGCGCGCGCTTGGGCGCGCTCGCGGCCCTCGGGGCGGCGGCCTGGGGCCCCTGGGCGGCGGCGCGATTGACCGGACTCCCGCTGGGCATCGCCTACCTGGGCGAGGCGCTGGTCATGGCCGTGGCATACGGCGGCGTGCTGGCCGCATCGGCGCGGCTGCTCGAGATGCGGCGCGAGCCCCTGCTCGCGGCTCTCGCCACGGACGAATGATCACTTGCACCCAGCGGTCAGTCGAGTGGACCGTGAGCTTTTGGGGGGAGCGAGCTTCAGCGAGCTCCCCCCTTGTAGAGGCGCCGAAGGCGCCGGATCGAAGAGCGTCACATCCCTGGCAGAGCGGTCAACCCAGGAGAGCCGGTTACGTCAAGGCCCATCGGGCGGAAGGTGCGTTCCGTCCGCCAGTGGCTCGTCGCTGCCCGGCACGTAATGCGGGTTCTTCCGCAGGATCCCGGGGCCGCCGTCCCAGCCGAAGAGCGCGAGGATGGTGTGGTAGGTGCCGACCAGCGCCATGTAGACGGCGGCTGCCGCCATCACGCCGAAGCAGACCAGGAGACCCACCATCCACCCGCGCGCGCTCTCCGCGGGCCCGCCCGAGACGCGCGAGTGCACGAAGCCGACCAGGCACGTCAGCACGGCCACGGTCAGCACCAGCGCGCCCCAGCGAAGCACCTTCGGCATGATCAGACCTCGAAGCTCGCGCCGCAGGAGCAGCCGCGGCGCGCGCGGGGGTTCGAGAAACGGAACGACCGCGCGTCGGCGAGGTCGATGACGGTCCCGTCGAGCATCGGTGCGCTGGAACGATCCACGGCGATGCGCACGCTGCCGCAGTCGATCAACTCGTCCTCTGCCGAGGCTTCGGGAACGAAATAGAGATCGTACGTCAGGCCGTTGCAGCCGCCGGCCACCACC
>DATFUN010000436.1:0-3094 GCA_035260805.1 Myxococcales bacterium
GCCGGCGGGTCCTGCCGTTCCCGTGAAGGTCTCCGGACCACTTCCGCCGGGCGAGCCGCAGGTGCGCGCCACCGCGGTCGTCATCTCGCGCAAGGGCAAGGTGGAGCTGCAGCGCGGCCCGCTGGGCAACTGGGCCGACGCGCAGGTCGGCGATCGCCTCGCCCCCAGCGATGCGCTGCGGACGCACGAGGGCGAGGCGGAGGTCGGCGTCGACGGCGTGAAGATGCGGGTGCACGAGGCGTCCGCGCTGCGCCTCAAGGACGCAAACCCCAGCTGGATACGGGCGCAGGTGCGCGGCTCGGTCGAATCCGAGGTGCAGCCGGGCAAGGGCAGCGTCGACGTGGAGGTGGAAGGCAGCGACGCGCGCGCACACAGCCAGGGTGGCCACTTCTTCGTCACCGCCGACGGCCGCGGCGTGGTGGCGGTCGCCGCGGTGACCGGATCGGTCAACCTGACCTCGCACGGCAAGCAGGTCGAGGTGAAGCCCGGGACGGTGAGCCGCGCGGCGGGAGGCCGGCTCGAGGACGCCTCGCCGGCGCTGCGGCGCGTGCTGCTCGCGGTGCGCTGGCCGCAGGAGCGCGCCACCAGCAAGGACACCGTGCCGGTCAGCGGGAAGGTGGAGGCGGGCAGCCGCGTGTTCATCCAGGGCCAGCCGGTGCCCGTGGAGCCCGGCGGCTCCTTCCGCGCCGACGTGCCGCTCCGCGACGGCAAGCAGACGGTGGCGGTGGTCGCCATCGATCCGCTGGGCAGGCGCAAGCAGGTGGACACCACCATCGTCCGGGACCAGTCGACGCCCACCGTCCGGGTGAAGAGGAAGCTGTGGCAATCGCGCTGAGCACCCTGCTGGCGATCTCGGTGACGCTGTCGGCCGATCCCGGCGGGCTGACGCTCGGCAAGGACGCGAGCGCGCGAATCCAGGTCCGGGTGACTGGCCTGTTCGGCCGGTCCCTTCCGGCCGCCCGCGTGTCGCTCAGCACCAACGTGGGCGCGGTCGGCGAGCCGCAACCAGGTGGCGACGGGGTGTTCACCGCCGCGTTCACCCCACCCAGGTCGCGGGCCCCGGCGGTCGCGCTGATCGCGGCCGACGCCGAGGTGGAGGGCGATCACGCGCTCGGCTGGCTCGCGCTGCCGCTCGCGGGCAGCGACTCGATGACGCTGGAGACGAAGCCGCACGCCTCGGTGCACCTGCGCATCGCCGACCGCGAGTTCGGCCCGGCGGTGGCGAACGCCAAGGGCGAGGTGCAGATGCAGGTCGTCGTCCCTCCGGGCGTGGACAAGGCGACCATGCACGTGGAGGACGCGCTGGGGAACACGGCCGACCGCCAGTTCGATCTGGATCCACCGCCGTTCACGCGGATGCGCGTCCTTCCGGTGGGACCGGCGCAGGCCGCCGCCGGCGAGTCGCTCGAGCTGCAGGCGTTCCTCGTCCGGCGCGACGGCTCTCCCGACCCGGACGCGCGCGTGATTGCGAGCGCGGACCGCGGCGGAGTGGACGTATCGCGGAACCGGCGCGGCGTCGTGGCCGTGTCCTGGCAGGCTCCGCGCGGGGGCGCAGGGCAGACCGCGATCGAGGTGGAGGGGCTCGGCGAGCACGCCGAAGTGCGCGCCTCCGTCGCCCCGGGCGCGGCGCGGACGCGCGGTCCATGGCTGGCCGGACTCGGACGCCCGTCGGCCGGCCTGCTCGGATCGGCGGGGACCACCTTCAGCGGCGTGCCTGCATTCGGAGCGATCGCGGAACTGGCGCTGCCGTTGACGGGGACGCCCCTCGAGGCGCTGCTCGACGTCGGCGGGCTCGCCTGGCTCGCGACCACCGAGCCGGCGCCGAGCCCTTTCCTCGGGCGGCCCGAGCGCGCCACCGCGACGGGCTTCTTCGCGCAACTGGGAGCGCGGGGCACGCGCACGTTCAGCGTAGTCGACCTGCACGCGGCGCTGCTCCTCGGAGTGCAGCAGACCTGGGTGTCGGCCGGCTCTCCGGGTGCCCCCTCGCTGTCGCGGTCGGCCTCGGAGCTCGGGGTCCGGGCCGGCGCCGCGCTCGGCGCTTCCTGGCCGATCGGCCCCGGCCGCATGCTGGTGCAGGTGCAGGCCAACCTCACCCCCGCGCTGGGCGGGCTGGAGAATCCGCTCAGCGGCTTCGCGCTCCAGGCCGGATATCTGCTGACCTTGGGCCGCTGAAGCAGTGACCGCCGATAGGGCGGCGCTGCGCTTTTCCTTCGGGTAACATCGGCGACATGGCGTCACGCGTCCTTCGCGCCCCGGCACCGAACGAAGCCGCGGCGGTCCTCCACTCGTTCACCAACCACCTGCTGTACTCGCTGGCGAAGGACCAGTACTCGGCCACCGCGCGCGACCGCTTCATGTCGCTCGCGCTCACGGTGCGGGACCGCCTGATCGAGCGCTGGATCGCGACCCAGCAGCGCTACTACCGGCGCGACGCGAAGCGCGTCTACTACCTCTCGGCCGAGTTCCTCATGGGCCGGGCGCTTGCGAACAACCTGCTCAACCTGGGGCTGTACGACACCGCGCGCGAGGCGATGCGCATGATGGGCCTCGAGGTCTCGGATCTCCTCGAGCAGGAGGTCGACGCTGGACTGGGCAACGGCGGCCTGGGGCGGCTCGCCGCCTGCTTCCTGGACTCCATGGCCACGCTCGACATCCCGGGGTACGGCTACGGCATCCGCTACGAGTTCGGGATGTTCGACCAGGAGATCAAGGAAGGCTGGCAGATCGAGAAGCCGGACGAGTGGCTGCGCTTCGGCAACCCCTGGGAGATGCCGCGTCCCGAATACTGGGTGCCGGTGGGGTTCGGCGGGCACACCGAGGAGCATTCCGACCACGGCCGCTTGAAGGTGCACTGGGCGCCCGAGGAGCAAGTGATCGGCGTCGCCTACGATACGCCGATCGCGGGGTACGGGAACGCCACGGTCAATACGCTGCGGCTGTGGCGCGCGCGCGCCAGCGAGGAGTTCGACCTCACCCTCTTCAACGACGGCGACTACGAGCGCGCGGTCCTGGAGAAAAACCGGTCGGAAACCATCTCCAAGGTGCTCTATCCAAGCGACGTGAAGATGTTCGGGAGGGAGCTGCGCCTCAAGCA
>DATFUN010000437.1:0-6263 GCA_035260805.1 Myxococcales bacterium
CGGGCCACCAGCGCGCGCGCGATGGCGAGCTGCTGCTGCTGGCCGCCGGAGAGATCGCCGCCGCGCCGCCTCTGCATCGTGCGCAGCGCCGGGAAGAGCGCCTCCAGCTCGTCGCGCGGCGTGATGGGCCGTCCCGGACCCGCTGCAGCTTCCCCGACGGCCAGGTTCTCGGCCACCGTGAGCCGCGGGAAGATCTCGCGGCCCTGCGGTACGTACCCGATGCCGAGCCGCGCGCGCTGATACGCGGTGAGGTGACCGATCTCCTTGCCGTCGAACGCGATCCGCCCCGAGCGGACCGGCAAGAGGCCCATCAGGCAGCGCAGCAGCGTGGTCTTCCCCACGCCGTTGCGGCCCAGGAGCGCGGTGCAGGTCCCCGCCGGGACGGACAGATCGATCCCGCGGAGCGTGTGGCTCCCTCCGTAGTACTGGTTGAGCCCCCGGAGCTCGAGCATCATCTTCCCAGGTAGACCTCGACCACGCGCGGGTCCTCGCGGACGCGGTCCATCGTCCCTTCGGACAGCACCTTTCCTTCGTGCAGCACGGTGACGGTGCGGGCGATGCTGCCGACGAAGTGCATGTCGTGCTCGACCACCACCAGCGAATGCTTGCCGGCGAGCGACTGGAACAGCTCGCCCGTGCGCGCGGTCTCCTCGTCGGTCATCCCGGCCACCGGCTCGTCGAGCAGGAGGAGCTTCGGCTCCTGCATCAAGAGAATGCCGATCTCCAGCCACTGCTTCTGGCCGTGCGAGAGCAGGTCGGCGGTGCGGTGCGCCTGGGCGCGCAGCCCGATCACGTCGAGCGTCTGCTCCATGCGCTCGGCTTGCGCGGGCAGGAGCTTCGCGCCCAGCGTCCGGAACACGCTCTTGTCCGTCTTCAGCGCCAGCTCCAGGTTCTCCAGCACCGTATGGTTGCGGAACACGGTGGGCTTCTGGAACTTCCGCCCGATGCCCAGCTCGGCGATCTTCGTCTCCGACAGGCGCGTCAAGTCGTTGGCCTCGCCGAAGAACGCCTCGCCCGTGTCCGGCCTCGTCTTCCCGGTGATCACGTCCATCATCGTCGTCTTGCCCGCGCCGTTGGGCCCGATGATGCAGCGCAGCTCGCCGGGCTCGATGATCAGCGACAGCCCGGCGAGGGCCTTGAAGCCGTCGAAGCTGACCGTCACGCCATCCAGATAGAGGACCGGGCCCTCCGGCGTGTCGAGCCTCACGGCTCCCGACCTCGCACGATCAGGCCGAGCACGCCGCGGGGCATGTAGCGCGTGACCAGGATGAACATCAGCCCCAGGACGTACAGCCACAGATCGGGGAAGCTCACCGTGAGCCAGCTCTTGGCGCCGTTCACCAGCGCCGCCCCCAGCACCGGACCGACGAGCGATCCGCGGCCGCCGACCGCCACCCAGATGGCGATCTCGACCGAGTTCGCGGGCGACATCTCGCTCGGATTGATGATGCCGACCTGCGGCACGTAGAGCGCGCCGGCGATCCCGCACATCACGGCGGACAATGTCCAGACGAACAGCTTGTAGCCGACCGGATCGTACCCGCAGAACCGCAGCCGGCTCTCCTCGTCGCGGATGGCGGTGAGGACGCGTCCGAACTTGGAGAGCACCAGCGACCGGCAGAGCGCCAGCGCGCCCAGGAGCGCCGTCGCGCTCAGCGCGTAGAGCGCCACCTTGGTGCGCGGGCTGGCCAGGGGAAATCCGAGGATCCGCTTGAAGTCGGTGAAGCCGTTGTTGCCGCCGAAGCCGGTGTTGTTGCGGAAGAACAGGAGCATGAAGGCGAAGGTGAGCGCCTGCGTGATGATGGAGAAATAGACGCCGCGGATGCGCGAGCGGAAGGCGAACCATCCGAAGACGAGCGCCAACAAGCCCGGCGCGAGGACGACGAAGAGCGCGGCTTGCGCGAACCGCTGCGAGCCGGCCCAGTACCAGGGCAGCTCCTTCCAGTCGAGGAAGACCATGAAGTCGGGGAGGTCGCTCTGGTACACACCCTCGCGGCCGATGGAGCGCATCAGGTACATGCCCATCGCGTAGCCGCCCAGGGCGAAGAAGAGCCCGTGCCCGAGGCTCAGGATCCCCGCGTAGCCCCAGATGAGATCGACCGACAGCGCCACGATCGCGTAGCAGAGGATCTTCCCCACCAGCGACACCGTGTAGTCGGACACGTGGAATGCGCTGCCGGCGGGCACCGCCAGGTTCAGCACCGGCACGACGATCACCAGGAACCCGTAAACGCCGCCGACGGCGATGATGGCCCGGCGCGAGTGGAGCGCGCGCCGCGGCGAGAGCACGCCCGTCACCCCTCCTCCGCGGCGCGCCCTCGCGGCGCGAACAGCCCCTGCGGGCGGCGCTGGATGAAGAGGATGATGAAGGCGAGCACGGCGATCTTCGCCAGCACCGCTCCGGCGAACGGCTCGAGCAGCTTGTTCACCTGGCCCAGGCCCGCGGCCGCCAGCACGGTGCCGGCGAGCTGACCTACCCCGCCCAGCACCACCACCATGAAGGAATCGACGATGAATCCTTGGCCCAGCTCGGGCCCCACGTTGCCGATCTGCGACAGCGCGCATCCGCCCAGCCCGGCGATTCCGGCGCCGAGCGCGAAGGTGAGCATGTCCACCCACGGCGTCGCGACGCCCAGGCCGGCGGCCATGCCCCGGTTCTGCATCACCGCGCGCACCAGGAGGCCCAGCCGGGTCCGCTCGAGGAGCAGCCACACCACCAGCACTACCAGCAGCGCGAAGGCGACGATGGCGATGCGGTTGTAGGGCAGGACCAGGCCGGACATGATCGTCACGCCGCCCGACATCCAGGAAGGGTTCGCCACCTCCACGTTCTGCGCTCCGAAGCTGCTGCGCACCGCCTGGATGAGCAGCAGGCTCGCGCCCCAGGTGGCGAGGAGCGTCTCCAGCGGGCGCCCGTAGAGCGCGCGCACCACCGTGACTTCCAGCAGGAGCCCGACCAGGCCGGCTGCGAGGAATGCGGCCGGCGCTGCGGCGGCGAGGTACCAATCCAAAGCGCCCGGGAGGTGCGCGCGGAAGAAGGACTGCACCACGTAGGTGGCATAGGCGCCGATCATGAGCAGCTCGCCGTGCGCCATGTTGATGACGCCCATCAGTCCAAACGTAATTGCGAGACCGAGCGCGGCGAGGAGCAGCACGCTTCCCAGGCTGAGGCCACCGAAGACCCAGCCGACCACCTCCGCCAGCCGCAGCGATCCGTCGATGTCCTTCACCGCGCGGTGGATGGCGTCGCGGACCGCCGGATCGGTCTCCGTGCCGAGCCGCTCGAGCAGGAGCCTCTTGCTGCGCGTGCTGGGGGCGTGCCGGAGCGCATCCACCGCGGCGAGCCGCTTGTCGCGGTCGCGGCTGTCGATGAGCAGCGCGCCCTGGATCGATCGGACGGCGTCGCGGACCTGGATGTCCTTCTCCTGGGCGAGGACGCGGTCCAGGAGCGGAAGCAGGTCCTCGTCGGCGCCCTCCTGGAGCGTGCGCGCGGCGCGCAGGCGGTCGGCGGCGGAGGGCGCGAACAGCCCCAGCGCCGCGATGGCCCGCTCGAGCGTCCGGCGCAGACGGTTGTTGATGGAAACCTTCTCCACCTCCTGCGGCGCGGCGCGAACGGGCTCGCGGGTGAGCGGATCGCGGAAGCTGCCGTTCTCCTCCAGCACCGTGCGGCCGGCGGCGATCGCCAGCCGCCCTTCGAGAAGGGCGCGCAAGACGGGCAGCGCGGCGACGTCGGCGGAGGCGACCGCCTCCTGCACCGTGGCGAGCTTGGCGGAGGCATCGCCCGAGGAGAGCTTCTCCAGGGCCGCGGCGTCGAGGGCGGAAGCTCCGCGAGCGGCAAGACACGCGGCCGCTACAGCGAGCAGCGCCAGGGAGGGGGCCTGTGGCGCGGAGCGCATCTGGATCTCCTGCAGCGGTGCTTAACACCACCGGGGTCGCGGCCGCCAGTGGCGCCGTGCAGACGATTTTGTCGGTTGCTAACGAGAATCCTACCAAATTGTCGATTCGAGCCGCGGCCGTCCGCGGTGCGCGCACCGGGCTGGCGGCGGGCCGCGCGAGTGACGCGGGCGTAGGCGTCGCGTTCACACGGGAGGGGCGCTCGCTGTGGCTCCGATCTTGCTCCGTCTGCCCGAGGTCCCGTGCACGCCCACCGTGCACAGGCACTTCACAGCCCGCGACTGGAGAGACAATGAACACCCGCGAAGCAGCCACCCGCGCCGCCTTCGCCCTGTGCTGCGCTGCGACCTTTGCGTCCGCGCCGCTCCGGGCAGCCGAACCGATCAAGGTCGGCATCCTGCACTCGCTCTCGGGAACCATGGCCATCAGCGAGACCTCGCTGAAGGACGTCGCGCTGATGACCATCGAGGAGATCAACGCCAAAGGCGGGGTCCTCGGCCGCAAGATCCAGCCGATCGTCGTCGACCCCGCCTCGAACTGGCCCCTGTTCGCGGAGAAGGCCCGCCAGCTTCTCACGCAGGACAAGGTAGCGACCGTGTTCGGCTGCTGGACCTCGGTCTCGCGCAAGTCGGTGCTGCCCGTCTTCGAGGAGCTGAACGGGCTGCTCTTCTACCCGGTGCAGTACGAGGGCGAGGAGCTCTCCCAGAACGTCTTCTACACGGGCGCCGCGCCGAACCAGCAGGCGATCCCCGCCGTCGAATATCTCATGTCCAAGGAGGGCGGCGGCGCGACGCGCTTCTTCCTGCTGGGCACCGACTACGTGTACCCGCGCACGACCAACAAGATCCTCCGCGCCTTCCTCAAGGCGAAGAAGGTGGAGGAGAAGGACATCCAGGAGATCTACACGCCCTTCGGGCACAGCGACTACCAGACCATCGTGGCGCAGATCAAAGCGTTCGGCGCCGGCGGCCGCACGGCGGTGATCTCGACCATCAACGGCGACTCGAACGTGCCGTTCTACAAGGAGCTCGGCAACGCGGGCCTCAAGGCCACCGACATCCCGGTGGTCGCCTTCTCGGTCGGAGAGGAAGAGCTGCGAGGCATCGATACCAAACCCCTGGTCGGTCACCTGGCCGCCTGGAACTACTTCATGTCGCTGAAGAACCCCGTCAACACCGAGTTCATCGCCAAGTGGAAGGCCTACGTGAAGAAGAACAAGCTGCCCGGCGGCGACGGACGGGTCACCAACGACCCGATGGAAGCCACCTACGTCGGCATCCACATGTGGGCGCAGGCCGTGCAGAAGGCGGGCACCACCTCGGTCGACGCTGTCCGCAAGGCGATGGCGGGGCAGACCTTCGCGGCGCCCTCCGGCTACACGCTGAAGATGGACGAGCAGAACCACCACCTCTGGAAGCCGGTGATGATCGGCGAGGTCCAGGGGAACGGTCAGTTCGACGTGGTCTGGAAGACGGACAAGACCATCCGCGCGCAGCCGTGGAGCCCCTTCATCGCAGGCAACGAGAAGCGCGCAGCGGCGCAATAGCGGCCCGGCGACGCTTCTGGGAGGACGAATGACGACCACCGCACGATCTCTCCTGTCCCTGGCTGCCTGCTCCCTGCTGCTGGGACGGGACGCCCGCGCCGACGATCCGGCGAAGACGTTCTCGGTCGGCGTGGGCCTGCGCGTCGGCGGAGGGATCGACAACAGGACGGGAGGCCCTTCGAGCGACAACCTCGGCATCAAGACGCTCGACGTGCGCCCGTACCTCAGCGGCCAGGTGCACCCGTTGCTCAAGTTCGAGGGAAACCTCGACTTGAACAACGGCGACCTGGGCCGCATCCACGTGCTCGACGCGGTGGCGAAGTTCGAGCCGGACGACCTCTTCAACGTGTGGCTCGGGCGCTTCCTGCCTCCCTCCGACCGGTCCAACCTGAGCGGCCCCTACTACGAGAACGATTGGTTCTTTTCCGACGGAGTGAACGCCTACCCGTCCATCTTCGCGGGCAGGGCCGACGGAGGCGCGGTCTGGGGGCAGCTACAGAAGGGCAAGTTCAAGTACCAGGGGGGCGTATTCACCCTCGATCCGAACACGCCCACCTCGCAGGCGATCTACGCCGGCAGGCTGGTGCTGAACCTCCTCGATCCCGAGCCGGGCTACTACAACAGCAGCACCTACTACGGGAGCAAGGACGTGCTCGCGATCGGCGGGGCAGCCCAGTACCAGCACCTCGGGGTCGCCACGCCGATCGGGACGGACGCGTCGGGCGTGCCCCTGTTCGCGCGCAGCGACTTCCTCGGGTTCAACGTGGACCTGCTCTTCGAGAAGCGGCTGCCGTGGGCCGATACGCTGACGCTGGAGGGTGCG
>DATFUN010000438.1:0-3395 GCA_035260805.1 Myxococcales bacterium
TGTCTCTCGCCGTGTACTGCCTGTCTGCGTACCTGCGCCGTGGCCAGCGTCCCGCGGAGGCCGCGTTCAAGTACTTCGTGCTGGGCTCCTTCGCGGCGGCGATCTTCCTCTACGGCGCGGCGCTGGCGTACGGCGCGACCGGGTCGACCCGCCTCTCGGACGTGGCCAGCGCGGTCCGGCTGGCGGCCTCCGGCGGCAGCCCGGCCGCGACCACCACGCTGCTCTTCGCCGCGGCCGCGCTGCTCGCCGCCGGATTTGCCTTCAAGGTGGCGGCGGTCCCGTTCCACATGTGGGTCCCCGACGTGTACGACGGCGCGCCCGCCCCGGTGACCGGCTTCATGGCGGCCGCGGTCAAGGTGGCCGCCTTCGCCACGCTGGTGCGCATCCTGGTGGGCGGCTTCGGCGACCCGTCGACCGCCCTCGGTCCGCACGGGTGGCAGACGCTGGTGGTGTGGCTCGCCGCGCTCACCATGCTGGTGGGCAATCTGCTGGCGATCCCGCAGCGCAGCGTGAAGCGCATGCTGGCGTACTCGTCCATCGCCCATGCCGGGTACCTGCTGGTCGCCGTGGCCGCGATGGCGGGCGCCCAACCCCGGGCCGACGCGCTCGAGGGGTTGCTCTTCTACCTGGCCGCGTACGGCGCCACGGTCATCGGCGCGTTCGGGGTGGTGGCGCTGATCGAGCGCAAGGAAGCGCTGGCCGGGGCAGGCGACGATCTCGCCTCGTGGGCCGGGCTCTCGGAGCGGCACCCGGGCCTGGCGGCGGCGATGTCGCTGTTCATGGTCTCGCTCGCCGGGATCCCGCCGACGGCGGGGTTCATGGCCAAGGTGACGGTCTTCCGCGCCGCGATCGCCGCCGACCTGGTCCCTCTCGCGGTGCTCGGCGTGCTGACCAGCGTGGGCGGCCTCTACTACTACCTGCGCGTCGTCGTGTACGTGTACATGGTGCCGCAGTCCAAGGCAGAGCCCGTCTCCGGCGGTCACCTCGTCGCGGCGGGCATCGCGCTGGCCGGCTGCGCCGCCCTGGTCCTCTGGATGGGCATCCAGCCCGACACCTTCGCCCGCGTGGCCCAATCCGCCACCACGACCTTCGCGAGATAGTCCAAAGCGTTGACGCGAAGCGCGGAAGACTGGAAGCGCGGAAGGTTCTTGGGTTCCCACCAGCACGACCGCGGTGCGAGCACACGGAACACGACTTCCGCGCTTTTCCTCCTTCCGCGCTTCGCGTGAAACGCTTCTGGGCTTTGATCGCGGGTAGTGAGTTAGAGGCGGCGGAGGAGGACGTAGACGGCGCCGAGGCCGCCGTCGTGGGGACGGGCGGTGGCGAAGGCCAGGACGTGGTCCGCGAAGCGGGCGGTGTTCATCCACCGCTTCAGGGCGTCCTTGAGGACCGGCATCTGGTCCTTGGAATGCAGGCCGCGGCCGTGCACGACCAGCACGCAGCGCTTGCCGCCCTGCCGCGCGCGCGAAAGGAAGGACTCGAGCTCCCCGCGCGCTTCCTCGCGGGTGAGCCCGTGCAGATCGACGTGCGCTTGCACGGCGAATTCGCCCCGCCGCAGCCGCCGCAGGACGTGGTGATCGAGCCCGCGCGCCGCTCCCTCGATGAACTCGTCCGAATCGGCGATGTCGAACGGGGCCGCGCCGCTCACGAGGGCGCGGAGCTCGTCGTAGGCCGCCAGCTCCGGATCGAGCGGCCCGGAGGCGACCGCGATCGGCTCCGGGTCCGGCTTGATGCGCGCGCTCCGATCGGCGAGCGGGGCCGCCCCCTCGGTCGCCAGCGCCCAGAGATCGTCGTCGGAGAGCGGCAGCCGCGGTTCAGGCGGCGGGGCAGGAGGCTCGGGGAGCGCGGGAACGGGCGTTTCCGGCGGTGCGGGGCGGTCCTGCTTGAGCCGGCCGAAGGGATTGTTGAACGGCTTCTTCGGCACGCCGGGGAGCTTATCAGTCGCGGCGGAGGCCCAGGCGCTTCATCTTGCGCCACAAGGTGGTGGTGGAGACGTCCAGCTCCCGCGACACCTGCTCCAGGCTGCCGCCGCACCGGGCGAGCGCCCGCTGGATGGCCTCCCGCTCGGCCCGGTCGACCTCCTCGGTGAGCGTCCTCACCGATCCGTCCGCCGCGTCCGCCGCAGCCGCGCTGTCTTTCTCCAGGAACACGTCGTCCGCCCCGATCGAATCTCGCCGGGCGAGCGCCGCGGCCTGCTCGATCACGTTCTCCAGCTCGCGCACGTTCCCCGGAAAGGAATGGGCGGTCAGCTTGAGCAACGCTCCCTGCGTCAGGACCCGCCGGGTGCCGTTGCGCTGGTTGAACCGATCGACGAAATGCTGGGCGAGGAGCCCGATGTCCTCGCTCCGGTCCCGGAGCGGCGGCAGGACGAGGGGCACCACGTTCAGGCGATAGAAGAGGTCCTCGCGGAAGCGCTTGTCCGCGATCGCCTGCCGCAGATCCTGGTTGGTGGCGGCCAGCACGCGCACGTCCACCGGGATCGACGCATTGTCCCCCACGCGGCGGATCTCGTGCTCCTGGATCACGCGCAGCAGCTTCGCCTGGAACGCCGGCGTGGTCTCTGCGATCTCGTCGAAGAAGAAGGTCCCCCCGCCCGCTTCCTCGAGCAGCCCGCGCCGGAGCTTCACGGCGCCGGTGAATGCGCCCTTGACGTGGCCGAACAGCTCGCTCTCCAGCAAGCTCTCGCTGATGGCCGCGCAGTTCACCGGCACGAAGGGACGCGCCGACCGGCGCGAGTTGGCGTGGATGGCGCGGGCGATCAGCTCCTTGCCGGTGCCGCTCTCGCCGGTGATCAGCACCGTGACCTCGGTGGGCGCGATGCGCACCACCTTGGTGAGCAGCTCGCGCATCGGCGCCGAGCGGCCCACCAGCTCCTCCAGCTTGTACTTCCGGCGGAACTCGTCGGAGAAGAGGCCGACGTCCACCAGCAGCTTGCGCTTCTCCAGCGCCCGCTGCACCCGCACCAGGAGCTCCTCTTCCTTGAACGGCTTCGACAGGTAGTCGTGGGCACCCTGCTGCATCGCGGCGACGGCGCTCTCCACGGTCCCGTATCCCGTCATCACGATCACCTGGGTGGTGGGCGAGATCTCCAGCGCGCCACGCAGCACGGCGATCCCGTCCAGCGGGGCCATCTTGAGGTCGGTCAGCACCACGTCGAACGGCTCGGCGAGCAGCCGCGAGAGCGCCTCTTCGCCGCTCGCCACCTCGGCGACGGCGTACCCCTGCTGGCGCAGCATCAGCGCGGTGGTGGTGCGCATGTTGCGCTGATCGTCGACGATCAGAATCCGTGAGGGCTGCCCGTCGGCCACGTGACAGCAGTAGCGCGTTCACGCATCCAGCGGAAGCAGCATGTGGAATTCCGTTCCGGCTGCTACGCTGGCCAGCTCGATCAGCCC
>DATFUN010000439.1:0-6027 GCA_035260805.1 Myxococcales bacterium
TGTAGGACCTCACCAGCTCGCGCCGCGCTCGAGCAACGCGCGCGCCATCGCTCCGTCGACGGGCGGCGAGAAGAAGAATCCCTGGGCGGCCCCGCAGCCCACCTCGCGCAAGAAGCCGAACTGCTCGGCGGTCTCCACGCCCTCCGCGATCACGTCCTTGCCCAGCTCGCGCGCGAGCGACACGATGGTGCGCACCAGCTCGGGCGCCTGGCCGCGCGGCGATCCGCCGATGAACAGCGACTTGTCGATCTTCAGCGAGTCGAGCTGGAACCGGTACAGCGCGTTGAGCGACGAGTAACCGGTGCCGAAATCGTCCATGTACAGCCGCACCCCCCGCGCGCGCAGCTGCGCCAGCCGCACCGCGGCCTGTTCGCTGAACTGGAAGGTGCTCTCCGTCAGCTCCAGCACCAGATCGCGCGGCTGCAGGTCGTTGGTCTCCAGCATCCTGTCGATGTGCTCGAGCAGATCGTTTTGCAGGAGCTGCTTGGAGGACAGGTTCACGTTGAGCGTCAGCGCGCTGGACGGCGCGACGCGGCGGCATTCCTGGAATTGCTGACCGGCCTGGTCGAGCAGCCAGCGCCCGATGGGCACGATGAGCCCGGTCTCCTCGGCGAACGGAACGAAGTGCTCGGGCGAGACCAGCCCGCGTTTGGGGTGCGCCCAGCGGATGAGCGCCTCGAGCCCCTGGATGCGCCCGCTCGCCACGTCGATGATGGGCAGGTAGTGCACGCGGAATTCCTCGCGCACGAGCGCCCGGCGCAGGTCGGCCTCCAGGTCGAGGAGCTGCGGGGCGCGCTCGCGCATGGTGGCATCGAACAGCACGGTCCGGGCGCGGCCCTGCGCCTTCGCCCGGTACATGGCCGTGTCCGCGTCCAGGAGGAGGTCCTCCGGCCGGGTGTAGGTCGGCGCCGAGAGCGCGATCCCGATGCTGGCGGTCGCGAACACCTCGTGACCCGAGATGGCGAACGGCTTGGTGGTCACCTGGTGGATGCGGTCGGCCACCACCGTTGCATCGTTCGGCTCGCGGACGTCGTCGAGCAGGATGGTGAATTCGTCGCCGCCCTGGCGCGCGAGCGTGTCACCCTCGCGCAGGCAGGTGTGCAGGCGCGCGGACATCTGCACCAGAAGCTCGTCGCCCGCGGCATGTCCGAGCCCGTCGTTCACCGCCTTGAAGCGGTCCAGGTCGAGGAACAGCACCGCGAAGCGGTACCCCTCGCGCCGGCGGGCCCGCGAGAAGGCGCGCTTCACCAGATCGAGGAACAGCGCCCGGTTGGGCAGGCGCGTGAGCGGATCGTGGAGCGCATCGTGCAGCATGCGGTCGGCGATCGCTTTGCGCTGGGTGACGTCCATCAGGGACCCGGCCACCCGCACCGGCTTGCCGCTGCGGTCCTTGACCACCGCGCCCCGGGCGAGCACCCATTTCCACGAGCTGTCCCGGTGGAGCAGGCGATGCTCGTGCTCGAACCGCTCGCTCCGTCCCTCGACGTGCGCCGCGAACGCCGCGTCGAAGTGCTCGCGGTCGGCGGGATGGATCCGATCGGTCCACGCGGTCGGCTCGTCGCCCAGCTGTGCCACTCCGGCGATGGCGCGCCAGGAGTCCGACACCCACAGCCGCTTGGTCCGCAGGTCCCAGTCCCACGCGCCGTCGCCCGAGGCCTCCAGCGCCAGCGCGAAGCGGTCGCGCCCCGCCAGCGGCTCCTGCACCAGCGCCGAAAGCCCCGCCACCGCGCCGCGCCGATCGCGCAGCGGCACCAGCGTCCACTCGCAGGTCCACTCCTCGCCCGCCCGCGTGATCCCCGGCCGCAACCAGCGCTGCGGATCGCCGCGCGCGATCAACTCGCGCAGCTCGTCCCGCGCGGCGGTCCGATCCGCCTCGGGCAAGAGGAGACCCGCCATCTCGCGGCCCACGGCCTGCGAGGCCGGGTGGCCGAACAGTCGCTCGGCGCCGGCATTCCAGGCGGTGACCTCCAGGGACGTGTCGCAGACCACCACTCCGAACGGAGCCTGCTCGAAGAGCCGCTGCATCGACCGCGAGAAGGCAGGCTTCGCTTCCTTTGCCCCGCCGCCCCGCTCCGTCCGGACCGACTGGCGCTGCGCGAGGTCGGCGAGCAACGCCAGCGCCCGCTGCAGCGCGTCGCGATCCTGGTCGGCGCGGCGATACTCCGCATCGATCTCGCGGAGGAGCTTCTCCATCCGCGGCGGCGCTTCGGCCCTCGAGCCGAAGTGCGCCTCGAGTTGGCGGCGGAGGAGCCGGTGCATGCTCACCCCGGAGGGCGCCGGCTGGGACCGGGCGCGGGCCGGGCGATGAGGAAGCCCTGCACGAAATCGGCGCCGCGGGCGCGCGCCCACTGCAGCTCGGCGCGATGCTCGACGCCCTCGACGATGGTGCGGATCCCCAGTCCGCGACCGATCTCGAGCAGCTTGCTGGCGATGAGGTCCTTGACCGGGTCGCGGTGCACCGCGCGGATCAGCTCGCGGTCCAGCTTGATGAAGTCGGGCCGCAGCCGGTGCACGAGCGTGAGCGTCGACCAACCCGCTCCCAGGTCGTCGAGCGCCACGCGGAAGCCGTCCCTGCGGTAGCTGTCGAGCACGCGCTTGAGCTGCGCCGCGTCCTCGATGCGATCGGCCTCGATCACCTCGAAGACGAAGCGGTCGTGCTCGAGCCCCGCCGCGTCGATGGCGGCCACCGTGGCGCGCAGGCAGTCCTCCGCGTCCTCCATCATGCCCGGGGAGAAGTTGATGAACACGGTGCCGTCCGCATCGAGCAGGGCCGCCTCGCGGATCGCAGACCTGCAAGCCGCCAGGTCCAGCTCGGCCATCAGCCCCGCTTCGCGGGCGAGCCGCAGGATGACGAGCGGCTCGAGCGGCCCGCCGTCCGGGCCGGTGCCACGCAGGAGCGCCTCGTGCGCGAAGATGCGCGAGGTGTCGCAGGCGTGCACGATCGGATGGAAGTGGCTGGTGATCCGCCCGTGCTCGAGCTGATCGATGAGCCACCCGGTCTGGGCCAGGACATGGAGCTCGTGCAGCGAGGCCATGCGGCCGAAGTCGTCGAGCGAGGGGGCCTGATCGCCGGCGAGGAACAGCGCGCGCGTGCGGCGCGTGTCCGGAGGAGAGATGCCGGCACCCAGCTCCAGCAGGCACCCGTCCAGCTCGCCCGGGCCCAGAGCCACGCGCACGCAAGCGGCCGACAGCTCTAGCTTTCTACGGCCTGCCCGCAGCACGCGCAGCCCGCTGGCGCGCAGCCCTGCATCGGAGAACCAGAGGTAGAGGATGCCGGCGGCGGTGGCGCGTGGGGACGGCGATTCGAGGAGGATCGGGCGAGCCTGTCTGTTCGGAAGGTGCGCCGCCACCGCAGATCACCCTACCCCGGCGGATCCAGCGTGCGCAACAAAACAAAACGCTGCGATTCAGCGGGGCGGCGAGGCGCCGGAGCGCAGTTGCTCGACGGCATCGCGGACTTCGTCGGCGTCCTGGGCGGAGGGGTCCAGCTCCAGGTACCGCTCGTACGCCGCGAGCGCGAGATCGTCGTCCTGGTGGGTCCGGTAGGCATCTCCCAGGCGGCGCGCGGCCAGCGGAAGCGGCGGGTCCTGGTTCAAGGCTTCGCGGAAGGCGATCACCGCTTCGAAAAAGTGGCCTTGCTTGAGCGATTCGTCGCCGAGCTGCAGCTTCGCTCGCGCGGCGGCGCCCGCGTCTGCGGCAGCGGCGCGCCTGCGCAGCTTGCGCACGGGCCGCGGAGCGGGGTCCTGGGAGGGAGCCGCCGCCGGCGCGGCACGTTCGCGCGGTCCAGGGCGGGAATCGGCGACCGCCGGCCCGATGGGGGCGTCCAGCGGAGGTAGAGGGATCTCCGGCGTCGGCGCGGCGGGCGCCGGCCTCGCGAGCAGCGGGCGGGACGGCTCGCGGTCCAGCAGCAAACCCGCGAGGATGCCCAGTCCACCGGCAGCGACCAGGGGGAGCCAGCGAGGCGGCCTCCACCGAGCCGGCGCCGGAGGCTCGGTGATCCGGGTCGAAGGGTCGGAAGCCGGCGCGGGAGGCTCGGTGATTCGGGTCGAAGGGTCGGAGGCCGGCGCGAGCTGCTCGCGCGCGGCCTGCGGGCGGCGCTCCTTCGGGCCGGCGCTCGTTCCACGGAGCTGCCTGGACTTGGCGACCAGCGCGGCGATCGCCATCCGCCGCTCGACATCGGTGGGCGCAGGCGTTCCGGACAAGAGCAGGTCCAGCTCGAAAGCGTCGCGCAGGTGCCGCAGCGTGGGAAACCTCTCCGCCGAGCCCTCGCCCCCGCTTCCCAGCGCCAGTGGCGGCTCGATGCGTGCCGCGCCGAAGAGCCCGGTCGCCAGACGGCCGGCGGCCTGGATCGGGTCCCCCGCCCCGGCCGCCTGGGGCGAAGGGGCCTGCGCGAAGGTGAGGGAGCCATCCTCGCCGAGCAGCGTGGCCGCGGCGTCCGGGACCACCTGCGACTCGGTGGCGAGGCGCAGCACCTCCAGGAACACGGCCACCGCTTCGTGGCGCACCAAGGTGCCCGCGGAACCCGCACGCCTGATCGCCTGGTCGAGAGTCAGGTCCTCTCGCCCTCGCATGGACATGAGTGTACGCGACCCTGCGCGCACGTCGCCAAATCTTCCGAATCGATGGCCTGCCGGGGCGATCGAACCTCTGATCCGCAACGCCCGAGGAGGCTGCCCATGGTCCGCGTAGCGCTCGCCGTCCGGTTGCTGGCAAAGCCTGGAAAGGAAAACGAAGTCGCCAGGTTCCTCGAGGGAGCCCTGCCGGCGGCCCAGGCCGAGGCGAGGACTCCGGTCTGGTTCGCGCTCCGATTCGGCCCGCGCGAGTTCGGCATCTTTGATGCATTCCCCGATGACGCCGCCCGGAAGGCGCACTTGTCCGGCCAGATCGCAGCCGCGCTGATGGCGAAGGCGTCCGAGCTGCTCGCCGAGCCGCCCCGGATCGAGCAGGTGGACGTGCTCGCGTCGAAAGTCACCACCTAGGGTTCATCCTGCGGCAGGTTATTTCGCCTGCGGCTGGCGCTCGCTGCGGGCGACGAGCACGCGCAACAGTAGATCTGGGTCCTCGCCGAGGGAGCCTTGGAGGCGCGCCCACAGCTCGCTCGCCTCGGCCGGCCGGCCCTGGGCGATGGACCCCAGCATGCCGGCCGCAACCAGGTAGCGCTTGGAAGTCGCACCCAGATCCGGTTCCGCCGCGAGGAGCTGTTGCGCTGCTTCCGCCATGCGCGCTCCGTCGCGACGACCGACGGCGTGGAGGAGCGCGATCCAGTTGCGATCCTGCGCAGAGAAGCGGCGCGGACAGCCGCTGGACGAGAGCTTCCACCAGACCGCGTCGAGGTCGTCCGTGGTCAAGTCCGCGACCATCGCCTGGAGGACGCGCACCAGGCTGGTGAGGGGCACCGGCCTGCGCGCGCAGTCGGCCATCCAGTCCGACACGCCGCGAGCATGGTCGTGCAGCTCGGCGGAAGCGACCACCTTCTCGGCGGTCGAGGTCCGCCCCAAGAACACGTCGCGGAGCCACATCGCCTCGACCGTTCGGCGGCCACCGTCGAAGTAGGGTCCGGCGGTCGCGGCGGTGACCGACCCCGGCATGCGGATCCCGGAGAGCATCTCGACGGTGGGGAAGAGCTGCTTCTGGAACACGAGCAGCGGCTTCGCGTCGGACGAGAGGAAGCGCGTCCGGACTGCGCCCTGGTCGAGCACGGGGGCGTAGTCCGAGTTCATCGGGGTGTGGATGGCGCTCGTCAGGCCTTCCCAGGACGAGCGCGTCCCCACCCGGCGCACCTCGAGGTCCTGCAAGTTGCGGACGCCGATCCGCTCCAGGTCTTGCGCGACGGAAGGCACCATCAGCGGCGCCGGGTCAGGCAGGCCGAACCGGCCCGTCTGCCGGGCCGCGATGAGCAGGTCTGCATCGTTGGAGGCATACGCGACGTAGTCGGTGAAGTTCGCCTCCAGCGCCTTGAGGACGGAGACGACCAGCGGCACGTCGATCTCGTACATCTGGATCCACTGGACGAACACCCCGTCCGAA
>DATFUN010000440.1:0-9135 GCA_035260805.1 Myxococcales bacterium
CTTCTTCTCCAGCGCGCCGCGCGTCTCGTGCGCGAGCACCTTGGCGGTGGTGAGCGGAAAGAAGGCGCCGACGGCGTCGACCAGGGAACGTCCGCCCAGGCCATGGAACATGCCCCGGCCTCCGGCGACCGCGCGCGTGACCGCCGCCTCGACGATGCGGTCGACGAGCCGTTCAGTGGCAAGGGTCACGGCGATCCGTAGACCGGGCGCGGGCGGCCAGCAGAGAGGGTCGCCGAGGAAGTGCCCACCACGCCGAGAAGACCGCGCTCACGTCGGCGATGCATGCATCGACTCTCCTTCCCGCAGAAAGAGGTCTGATTCACTTCCCCGGCGACCCGCCTGATCGGGGGTGCAATCGCGGTACCAGCGCGGGCACGGTTCCGTACGAGGAGCGGTCCGGAATCCCACCTGGGCGCCGGCGACGAAATGGTGGGAATCGCCCGATCCGGCGACGCGATTGTCGGAATGGCCGGGAGTGTCGCGGAAGGCAAACGGAGCGCAACCCATCCGCCAAGCGGGCCCAGCGCTGCGCCCGCGAGGGCGACGAGGCCGTGACGCCTCCGCCCTACGAATCGGTCGGTTTGCGGCGCTTGGGCGCCAATCCTGTCGGAAGCGCTGCGCGCCGCCGTTCCTCTACCCCCCACCGAGCTCATCGAGGATCTCGTACAGCCCGAGCTTGGGTAGGCGCAAGTAGCCGTTCCAGGCGGCGCGCGCGAGCGTCCCGTCGGCGATCCAGCGCGGCAGCCACTCGCCTGCCCGATCGGGGTCGCCCTGGGGGAGAAGGGCGCCCTGCTCCAACGCCCAGCGCAGGTTCCGCTCTTCGTGGACGCCGACCGGCGGCGCGGCGACGATCGGCAGTCCCAGGGCCGCGAAGAAGGTCATCTCGCTGGGCTTGGTCCAGAGAACGTCGGTGCGCGCGAGCAGCGCGTTGAACCTGCGCAGGTACACCAGGGTGTCCGGCTCCTCGAGCAGCTCGACCGCAGGATGGCCGGCGAGGCCGCAGGCGGCGATCGCCGCGCGCAAGGAACGCGCCACGTCCGGCCTGCGGCCGGCGACGAGCGCCAGCGCGATCTGCCCGCCCCGCAGCGGACGTTCGAGCGCCCGCAGGAGGCTTGCCGCGATCCCGGCATGCGCCCCGGCGCCGCCGATGGCGAAGGTGATCAGCGCGGGCGATTCGTCGCGCCGGATCGCGCCGAGCTCCGCCTCGGCGACGCCGGCCACCGTTCGATGCGGATCGAGGCGCCCGAGGCGGGCGGCGAGATTCGGCTTGAGCGCGGACATCTGGCGCCCGCCCACCAGCTCGTCCGGCAACGGAAACCCGGTCAGCCGGATGCGCTCCGGCGCTACCCCGTAGGATTGGATGCGCCGCCGCGCGGGCTCGCTCGGAACGTAGTACCGGATGCGACTCCGCGAGGGGTCCGGAGGCGCCCACACCCGGTTCACGTCCGCGTCGGTCACCACGCAGTGGAGGCGGTCGGCGCCGTGCAGCTCGGCGAGGATGGGCGCCGCGTAGAACGTGGACAAGAGGGGCACGCCGGCGATTCGCAGGTAATCGGCGAGCGCCCGCCCTGCTCCACCGCGCGCGGCGCGCTCCATCCAGCGCGTCCCCGCCGTGGGCGCGGAGAGGTCTCCGTCCGCCTCCGCGATGGCCGTGACCCGCTCGAGCAGCGCGCGCAGCGGAGCGCCGACGAGCCGGGCCTGCGACCAGCGCGTGAGCGGCTCGTACAAGGCGCGGGTCCGCTTCCAGAACCAGGCGTCGCGCGCGTCGCCGAGCGGCGGCAGGTCCATCTGCAGCATCGGGACGCCGAGCGCGTCCGCGAGCGGCGCCGCGGCGCGCAGGTGGCCGTATCCCATGTCGATGGCCGCGACCACGGGCCGCGGAATGTCCGGAGGCATCGGGGCCGCGCACCTTCACCGCGCGGGCAGCCGCTGTCAAGCCGGTGGAGCGTGGGCCTCGGCCCGGCGCCGCGCCAGGAGCGTGCTTGCCCCGTACACGACCAGCGCCATGCAGAAGTACTGGGCTGGCGTGAGCCCCAGATAGCGCGCGTCCACGTACGGCAGATCTCGGGCACGCAAGAAGTCGAACGCAAAACGCCCTGCGCCGTAGAGGACCGCGAGCACTGCGAGGAGCGATCCGCGGAAGGCGCCGCGCCGGTGGAGCGCGTAGAGCACCAGCGTGAGGGCACCCAGGAGCAGCGCATCGTAGAAGCCCAGGTCGTGGCGCGGACCGTCAGGGAAGACGACGGCGAGCGGGAAGCTGGTCAACACCCCTGGATGGTCATGCACGGCGAAGCAGCCGAGCCGCGCCACCGCCCAACCGGGCGCCACCGAGAGCGCGATCACGTCGCCGTACCCGGCGAAGGAGAGGTGCCGGCGGCGGAAGAACAGCGCCCCGGCGGCGAGCCCGCCCAGGACGCCGCCCGTGGAGGAGAGCCCGTCCCACACCTTGAGCAGCTGCAGGATGCCGCCGGAGCGGAGCTCCTCGGGATGGTAGAAGAGCAGGTGCACGAGGTGCCCGCCGACCACGCCGCCGAAGAGCGCCCAGGTGGCGAACGAGGTGAGAGGCTCCGGGTCCAGGCCCTCCTCCCGCGCGCGTCTGGTGAGGAGTATCGAAGCCAGATACACGCCGGCGGCGGCGAGCACGCCGAAGGGCTCGATCGAGAGGGGCCCCAGGGACAGCGGCGGGATGCGGAAGTAGGGGATGAAGGCCGGAAGCAAGGCGCGCTACCTTCTCTCGAGGTACCGCGGGCTCGCGGTCCGCAGCTTCAGCTCGGCGATCCCCCGCAGCGCCTCGAGCGTCCCGAGGGGGACGTCACCCCGGCGGATGCGGCCCGACAGGGCAGCGGACAGCGCAAGCGCCTGCTCCCGCGGCGTCCCGGGCGGAGGCGTCTCGCCCAGCGGCCGCAGGAGCGCGATCTCCTGTCGCAGCAGATCGTCTCCGATCTCCAGATCGCGCTTCGCGATCGAGAGCGCATTCGCGGCCA
This sequence comes from Myxococcales bacterium, assembly GCA_035260805.1. Taxonomy (GTDB): domain Bacteria; phylum Myxococcota; class Myxococcia; order Myxococcales; family 40CM-4-68-19; genus VBKO01. The sequence continues at coordinate 2,985 of DATFUN010000440.1, forward strand.
CCAGCAGCCGGAAGCGGAGCCGCGGGTCCTGCACGGAGGGCAGCACCTCCGCCTCGAGGAACTCACGCACCGCGTCCGCCAGCTCGGGCGCCGATGGACGGTCGGGCATCACGGGCCTCCTCTCTCCGCCGCCAGGGCGGCCCCGTACTTCTTACTGCCGACGTCCCGGGAAGCACGTCAAAGCAACGAGAGGATCTCGTGCTCCACCTCGGCCGCCAACCGGCCGAGGACGGCCAGCTCGACGCTGCGCTCTTCCCCGGACAGGTGCCGGCGCGCCTGGGTCAGCGCGCCGATCGCCCAGCGCACGTTGCCGAGCAGCTCGAAGACGCGCAGCTCCTCCTCCGTCGTGCGCAAGCCGGTCAGCTGCGCGTACCTGTCCAGGAAAGCGCCGGGCGGCGCGAGGCCGCCCAGCCGGAGCTGGTCCCGGCCGAAGCGCCAGGCCCGCACCATCGGCCAGGCCAGATCCTCCCGCGGGTCCCCGAGGTGGGCGAACTCCCAGTCGAGGACGGAGGTCAAGCCCGCTTCTCCGACCATGAGATTTCCGACTCGGAAGTCGCCGTGGCAGACGGCGCGCAAACCGCCGCGAGGCAGATCCGCCCGGAGCCGCAGCAGCGCGAGCTCGATGGCCGGATGCGGCTCGCCGACCGCGTCGAGCTGCGTCTGCAGGACGTCCAGCGACCGCCGCAGCGGCTCTTTGTCGCGCGCGCCCGGCAAGAAGTCGAGGCGCGCCGGATCGAGGGAATGGATCCGCGCCAGCTGCTCGGCCATCTGTTCGGGAAGGGCCGCGCGCGCCGCCTCCAGCTCCGGTTTCTGCACGATGCGGCGCCCCACCGTCTCGCCGGGCAAGCGCTCCATCGCGAACGCCTCCCTCCCGGCCACGTCGGCGAAATAGCGATAGGGCCTCGGCACCAGGACGCCCGCCTCCCACGCCGCCTCGAGGAGCCGAAACTCCTGCTCCAGCGTCAGCGCGTCGCGGTAGATCCGACCTCCGGCGGCGCGCCGCACCAGCAGCGCGATCGGGCCGCGCGGCGTCTCCGCGTCCACCGCCCAAGCCTCCATCGACGCGCCGCCACCCAGCAGCGCCGCCCGCTCGAGCCGGGTCCCGGCGCCGAACGACTCCTCGAGGAGCGCGCGCAGCGCCGCCTGGACCGCTTCGCTCGCCGGATTGGATCCCATGTTTCCGCCGCGACCATCGCGCCGTTCCGGGCGTCCGTCCAGCGTCCCGCGGCGATCGTTTGAGCGCTCCGTGCATCGCTGCTACAGAGCCGGTGGTGGAGAAAGGCGCGCAGGACCCGCAGCGGCGTTCCCTCGGCGGCTTCGGGCGCCTGATGCAGCGGGCCCGGGAGCCGCTCCGCTTGCCGCTGCCCGCGATTCCCTGGGAGCGCGCGCTGTTCCTCGGCGTCGCCGCGGTGATCGGAATCTACGCGGGGGTGGCGGCCGGCCTGTTCGCGCAAAGCATCCGCTTCGTGCAGATCGTGCTCTTCCGCGGCGGCGAAGTGGCGACCGCCTTGTTCGGCGCAGGCCGGACCGCCTGGGCAGCGGGGTTCCGCGACCATCTGTCGCGCGCGCACTGGCACGTCGAGTTCGCCGCCCTGGCGGTGCTGGTCCTCGCCTTCGCCTTCGGCGCCCAGGCGCTGGCCGCGCGCAAGCCGGATTGGCTGCCGCGCTTCGAGGTGCATCGCGTGCGCGCCGTGGCCCTCGCCGGCGCGCTGGGCCTGTGGCTCTACTACCCGCTCGTCCTGCTCGCCGTGTTCAACGGAACCTTCCAGGAGACGGGCGGCGGCCTGTACGCGATGGCCGTCCAGGCCCCGCTGTGGGTCCGCGCGCTGGCGCCGGCGTTCGGCGCGCTCGCGGCGGGGCTCATCGTCCGGTACGTCAGCCCGGAGAGCGGGGGTCACGGCGTCGTCGAAGTGATGGAGGCCATCCACCTGCGCGGCCAGAAGCTGCGCGGGCGCATCGCAGTGTGGAAGTCGCTCGCGGCTGGACTGGTGATCGGGTCCGGCGGCAGCGCGGGGCGGGAGGGTCCCGTGGTCCACCTCGGCGGCGCGGTGGCCGCCTCGCTGGGCCGCTTCCTGGCGTTGCCGCGGAGGGAAGCCTCGGTCCTGCTCGCCTGCGGCGCGGGAGCGGGGATCGCAGCCTCGTTCCAGGCGCCGCTCGCAGGAGCCATGTTCGCTTTGGAGATCGTGCTCGGCGACTTCGGCGTCACCCGCTTCGCGCCGATCGTGCTCGCCTGCGTGACCGCCACCGCCACCTCGCGCGCGCTGCTCGGCGGAGGGACCGAGCTGCAGGCCGTCTCCTGGACGCTGCAGCACTCGGGAGAGATCGCCGTCTACCTGGCCCTGGGCATCGCCGCCGGCGGCGCGGGGATCCTCTACATCCGCTCCATCTACACGGCCGAGCAGATCTTCTCCGGGCACGCGGGCGGCCGGCTCGGCAAGGGGCTGTCGCGACTCCGCCCTGAATTTCGCGCCGCCATCGGCGGGCTGGTGGTGGGCCTGCTCGCGCTGGTCACGCCGCGCGTGCTGGGCACGGGCATCGAGAGCATGAATGCGGCGCTGGCCGGGGAGCTGGCCTTCGGCGCGCTGGCGCTCACCTTCGCGCTGAAGCTCGCCGCGACCGCCGCGACGCTCGGATCGGGCTCGCCCGGCGGCAGCTTCTTCCCCGCCGTCTTCCTGGGCGCGATGTTCGGCGGCGCGTTCGGACGGGCCATCCACTGGGCCCTGCCGGCGCTGACCTCTGCGCCCGGCGCGTATGCGGCGGTCGGCATGGGCGCCGTCGTGGCCGGGGCGACCGCAGCTCCGCTCACCGGCGTGATGATGATGTTCGAGCTGACCGGCAGCTACCAGATCGTGCTTCCGCTGCTGGTCGCCTGCGGCGCGGCGGCCGCGCTGGTCAACGGCGTTCTCGGAGGGTCCATCTACACTCTCGGCGCGCGCCGCCGCGGCGTGCCGGCGCGCATCGAGGAACCGCTGCGGGACCTGTCGGTGGCCCAGGCTTGCGAGGTGTCCCCGGCCGTCCCCGCGGACTCATCCGGCCCGGATCTGCTAAGGGCGCTGGAGGGCGCGAGCGTCGCCATGCCGGTCGTGGACGCGCGCGGTTTCACCATCGGCGTGCTCCCGGTCGCCTCCGCGCGGGAAGCGCTGGCGGGGCCCACGCCGCGCACCGCGGCGGACCTCGCCCGAAAGGAGGATCTGGTGCTGCTGCTGCCCGATGACGACCTGCAGCATGCCCTTCATGCATTGTCGGAGTCTCGGACCGCGGAGGCGGTGGTGGTGGAGAGCCCCGAGGCGCCGCGGCCGCTCGGGGTCGTCACACGCGAGAGCATCCTGGACGCGTGGCACCGCGCGAATACCTGAATGTGTGGCACCGACTCCCCGGGCCGCTGTAACCTGCCGTCCATCCGCAGTGCCAATCAGGAGAGGGACACGATGGTCAAGGAAATGATGAAGGGCGCGGTCATCGCCGCCGCCGTGGGATCGCTGTTCGCGTCGGGCGCCGCGCAAGCCAAGGAGAAGGAGAAGAAGGCCTCCAGCGCCTCGGTGAAGTGTGCCGGCGTCAACGAGTGCAAGGGCCAGAGCTCGTGCCACAGCGCGAGCAACGCCTGCAAGGGCCAGAACGGCTGCAAGGGCCAGGGCACGAGCGAGGTCAAGAGCGAGAAGGACTGCACCACAAAAGGCGGCAAGGTCGTCGCCGAGAAGTGAGCTTCGTGCGGGGCCGGTGCGGTGAAGCGCCGGCTTCGCGGAGAGCGCATGGCCTTCCAGCGCGCGCACCTCGGGCACGGCATCGGGCTTCGCTCGAAGCACTACGGGCGGTTCCTCGAGGAACCGCCCGCCGTGGGCTGGATCGAGGCGATCAGCGAGAACTTCATCGGCGTGGGCGGCAGGCCGCTGGCGGTGCTGGAGAAAGCGCGGCGCGACTTCCCCGTGGTGCTGCACGGGGTGTCCCTCTCCATCGGCTCGGTCGATCCGCTCGACCGCGAGCACCTCGCCGGCCTGCGCGACCTGGCCGACCGGATCGAGCCGGCCTACGTCTCCGACCATCTCTGCTGGGGCTCGCACCGGGGCCGGTACCTGCACGATCTCTTGCCGCTTCCCTGCACCGAGGAAGCGCTCCAGCACGTCGCCGAGCGCGTCCAGGAGGTCCAGGATGCGCTCGGGCGGCAGATCCTGCTGGAGAACGTGTCCAGCTACGTCGCCTTCCGCGGCTCCACCATGCCGGAATGGGAATTCGTCGCCGGGGTGGCCGAGCGGGCGGATTGCGGCATCCTGCTCGACATCAACAACGTTTACGTCAGCGCGCGCAATCACGGATTCGACGCGCGCGCGTACCTGGCCGCCATCCCTCCCGACCGGGTAGGCCAGTTCCACCTGGCCGGTCATTCCGATCGAGGGACGTACTTGTTCGATACCCACGACGCGCCCGTCGCGGACGCCGTCTGGGATCTGTACGCGGCCGCGGTGCGCCGGTTCGGCCGCGTCCCCGCTCTGATCGAGTGGGACGAGCACGTCCCGGCGCTGGAGCGCCTGGTCGAGGAGAGCCGCGCCGCGGCCACCATCGAGGCGCGCGAGCTGGCGGCGCGCGAGGGCAAGGCGGCATGACGCTGGCCGAGGCACAGGACCTGTTCGCCGCCCTGGTCACCGGCGAGCGCCCGGTGGATCCGGCCGCGCGCGAGGCCTGCCTGGCCGGCGATGCGGAGCTCTCCGCCGGCGAGCGCGCCCGCATCTACTCCGAGATGTATCTGTTCCGCCTGGTGGAAGCGCTGCGCGAGGACTACCCGCTCCTCGCGCGGCTTCTCGGGGACGAGGGCTTCTTCGCGCTCTGCCAGGGATACGTGCACACGCATCCCTCCCGGAATCCGTCGCTGGCCCGGCTGGGCCGGGAGCTCCCAGGTTTTTTGCGGGAGCGGCCCACCGCGCGGCCCGATCTTCCCGACCTGGCCGCGCTGGAGTGGGCGCGTTCCGAGGCGTTCGTCGCCGCCGATGCAGTCCCGCTGGGCGAGACCGCGCTGGCCGATCTCGGCGCGGATGCGGCCTCGGCGCGTCTGCGGCTGGTTCCTTCGGTGCGACTCCTCTCGCTGGAGCACGACGCGGACGCTCTCTGGGCCGATCTCGAGGCCTCCCGACAACCGGGGCCCCCCAGGCGCCGCGCCACTTCGCTGCTCGTCTGGCGAAAGGGGTTCGACGTGTTCCACTCGGAGGTGTCCGCCGAGGAGCTCGCCGCCCTCTCGGCCGTGGGGAACGGCGGGACGCTCGGCGAGGCGTGCGAGGCGTTCGCGGACCTCCCCGACCCGACCCGGACTGCGCTCGATGCCCTGGCCAGCTGGTCCGGCGAAGGCATCCTCGCGGCCGCGCACAACTGAGCAGTGGCGGGCGACTTGTGCTTGCGTGCCGGGGCATTGCACCGGATCCTGCCCGCGTGGAATCGGCGAACCCGGCCGCCGCGCGCGCCTATGCCGCCGCCCTGATCTCGGCGCCAGACCGGCATGACGTCGGTCGCGCGTTCGTGGACGCGGGGGTGGCGGCGGCAGGGGCGCGCGGCGGGAACCTGTACCTCTCGCGGAGCGGCGCGCTCCACCTGCTTGCGCCGCTCGGCGCTTCGGAGGACGCGCTGGTCCCGTATCGGGTGATGCCGTCGTCGGCGGACGCGCCGTGCGCTGAAGCGTTCCGGACTGCCGAGCCGATCTGGCTCGGGTCGGCGGAGGCCATCGAGGCGCGCTTTCCCGCGATGCTCGACCTGCTCCGCGCCACCGGCGACGAAGCCTGGGCGGCGTTGCCGCTGCCGGGCCAGGCGGGGCCGCTGGGCGCCATGGGCCTCCATTTCGCCGCGCCGCAGCCGTTCGACGAGGAGCAGAGAACCTTCCTTGTCGAGCTGGCGCGGCTCGCGGCGCTCGCGATCGAACGGGCAGGCCGCCACCAGGAGGAACGCGAGGCACGCAACTTCCAGCACCGGCTGATCGGCATCGCCGGTCACGAGCTGCGCAATCCATTGACGGTGGTCCTCTCCGCTGCCGAGCAGCTGGTGCGCGGCGCCGCCGGGGAGCGCGAGAAGCGCGCGGTCGCGCGGCTGCTGCGCAACGCCCGGCGGATGGATCGCATCGTCCGCGATCTGGTGGACTACGCGCAGGCGCAGGCGGAAGGGCGGCTGTACATCG
>DATFUN010000441.1:0-2409 GCA_035260805.1 Myxococcales bacterium
CCTCGGCAGACAAGCGGGAATGCTCGATGGCGGCGGCCGCCCGCTCCACCAGCGCGTCCGGCGCGAGCACCACCGCCTCGCTGCGGCCGGTCGCGGCGAGGAGCTGTCCCTCGTCCATCGCCTCGCTGAAGATCACGTGGAACTGCGCGTCCGCCGCAACCTCGCCCGGCGGAGGCTGCAGATCGGCGATGCGCGGCGGACCGGCTGCCCCCCCGTCCCCTTCCGCCGGCACTTCGACGCGCGCGCAGGCCGCCGCCGCGAGCACCGCCGCCGCAAGCGCTCGCCCGGTTCTCCTCATGGATCCCCCCCGGCCTGCTCGGCCTCCTGCCGCGAGAGCAGCTCGCGGTACAGCCCGCCCGTGACCGCGTCCAGCTCGGCGGTGACCCGCAGCAGCTCCAGCGCGGCCTCGTTGCGCGCCGCGCCGCTCAGCGCCGGAAGCGATGCGCATCTCTGCCTGCGCTCGACCCACAGCGCCGCCGCCTTTTCCGCCGCCTCCCGCCGAACCCGGGCGAGGTGCACGTGGGCCAGCGCCAGCTGCGACTCCTCCCGCGAATAGACGAGCTGGGCGAAGTCCCAGGTCACGGTGATCGACCAGGTATTCGCGACGCCGGCGTCGTCCTGGCGCAGCGGATAGCCCCGCAGCTCGCCGACGCGGTTGCGCAGATCGTCGCGCCGGAGCAGCTCCGCGCGGACCATAGGCGCCCAGTGCGACCGGCGAAGCCGCGTGGTGCGTGCTCCGTCCTCCGCCGCCGTCCCGCCCGCCGCCCGCTGCGCCGCGGCCTGCGCGTCGAGCAGCGCGGGCTCGGCGAGCGCCGCGGCCGCGCACAGGAGTGCCATCCCCGTCACAGGGCCCCCGAGTGCAGGCACCGTGCCGCGTCATCCCACACGGATTTCCTGTTTTTTTCCCACTCCCCGGCGCCTTCCCCCCTGCCCAGATTGAGAGGGGTTCTCGAAATGGGCCCGAGCCGGGAGCTGATGAGCCTGCGCGACGTTCCGAGGGAACGCGGGTTGTTCGCCGCCGTCCGCCGCCGCGGACGGCCGACGCTCGTCCTCGCCACGGGCCCGGCCTGGACGACCGCGGTGATGCTCCGCCTGCGGCAGGCTCGCGTGGGAAGCCTCCTCGCCTTCCTCCGCGACGGCGCGCTCGTCGTCCGCGGGCTCCTGGGCAAGATGTGGCGCTCCCCGACCCTCCGCAGAACGCTGTGGATCCGGCGCCTGGAGCTGGCCTGGCACGCCTCGGGAGCGGCCACCCATCTCGCCGACGCCGCGCTGGCGGGCGAGACCACGGGAGAGCTGGCGACGCGCATCGCGCACATCGCGCAGGAGCTGTCCGGCGCCGAGGCGGTGGCGGTCTTCGGCCGCAGCCCGGCCGGGCCGGTGCTGTTCGGGCAGCACGGCGGCGTCCCCGCGGCGGACCTGGCCGCGCGCACCCTGCAGAGCAACTCGTCGGAGCGGCGCAGCGAGGGGGCCGGACGCGCGGTGAGCATCCCGCTCCGGATGGGCAACACGGTCGTCGGCGCTCTAGTGCTGCGGTTCGCCCCGGACACTCCCGTGGCGCTGAAGCCGCTCGAGCCGCTGCTGCTGCGCGCCGGCGCGGTGCTGGCGGCCGCCGAGCGCGAGGCGCGCAAAGACCGCTTCCTCAGCCTGGCCGCGCACGAGCTGAAGACGCCGCTGACCAGCATCAAGGGATTCGCGTATTCGCTCTCCCGCCGGATCGAGAAGGGCGAGGCCGCCGATCCGCGCACCGTGGAGATCCTCGAGCGCCAGGCGGAGCGGCTGCACGGGCTGCTGGAGGAGATGCTGGAGGTCTCGCGGCTCGAGATGCATCGCTTCGTCCTCCACCAGGAGCCCTGCGACCTGGGCGAGCTGGTCGAGTCCGCCCTGCGCTCGGTCCGCAGGCTGGGCGCGGAGGACGACATCCAGGTCCAAGGCGCGGGCCAGCTGCCCCTTCTCGCCGATCGCGAGCGGGTGGAACGCGCGATCGGAGCGATGGCGCTACGCGCGCGCTCGTTCGGCTCGCCGCTGACGGTCAAGCTCGCCCGGGACGGGGATCACGCGGAGCTGCGCGTCAGCTGGGCGGGGGCGCGGCTCACCAGCCTCGAGCGCGCGCAGGCCTTCGAGCCTCGCTGGGAGGAAGCGCAGCCCGCGCGGCAAGGCCTGGGGATGGCGCTGTTCATCGCGCGGCACGGCATCGCCATGCACGGCGGCGAGCTGCGCGCCGATCCGGACGCCCTCGTCCTGCGGCTCCCCCTCCGCGCCCAGCCGGCGCGGAAGGGCGGCGGCGCTGCCGGGCGGGTGCTGGTGGTCGACGACGACGAGGCGATCGCGGGGATGCTGGCGGAGTACCTGGCCGAGCACGGGCTGGACGCGGACTGGGCTGGCGGGGGGCGCGCCGCGCTGGAGAAGGTC
>DATFUN010000442.1:0-13921 GCA_035260805.1 Myxococcales bacterium
CGTGGCGCTTGCGGACCCCGCCGGAGAATCGATGCAGATGCCGACGGGATTCGACGATTTCGGTCCCGGGGCGGCAGCGGACGCGCCGCTGCCCGACGGGCCCGCCAAGGCGAATCGCGACGCGCTCCGCGCGGCGATGCACGCAGCCGGCTTTCGCGTGAACCCCGCCGAGTGGTGGCACTTCAGCCGGCTGTGGGGCTGGAGGTGGCCGGTCGCCAGGCCGGCCGCCCCATAGAAGCCGGAGTCACGCGCAGGCGCGGGACAGCTCCGCGGTGAGCGGCGTAAGCGATGGCGTCCCGCCCGCCTCCGCCCACAGCTCGGCGGCCGTCGGCCGTCCACCGCGTGCCCAGAGCCCCTGCAGAGTAGGAAGCGCGCGGGGATTCCGCCACCAGTCCTCGTCGAACCGCTCGCGCAGGAAGTCCCGCAAGTGCGCGGCGAGCGCGCGGCCACGCAGGTCGGCCCAGGGTCCCAGCAACGGGTCGAGCTCGCGCGCCGCCAACGCGGCCGGGATGTCCGCCAGCGCGGCGCGCGCGTGCAGCTCGCGGTAGGCGTGTTCGGCCCGCGCGCCGAACCCTTCGCGCAGCGCCTGCAGCGAAGCCAACGCCCGGGCGGCGTCGAGGCGGGCATCCAGCAACGCGGCGACGGCCAGGCCACGCTGATCGTCGGGCGGCAGATCGGCCTGCGCACACCGTCGCACCCACGTCCCGTCGAGGAGAAGGCCCGCCAGCAGCGCACCGCAAGCGGGCTCCAGCGCGAGGTCGCCGAGCCAGAGATCCTCGGGAGGAGCGTCAGGCGGCGGACCCGCGCGGAGCTGCGCCCGCCCCACGCAAGCAAGGAGCAGCGCCAGCGCGCGGGGCCCCTCGGCCGGGCGGAGGACGATGCGGACCTCGTGCGGCGGGTCGACGGCCACCACGCGGGATCCGCCGGGCTGCAGGGGGCGCTCCTCCTCCTCGAGCGAGATGCTGCCGCCCGCGCCCAGGTCCAGGCGGAGCATTCCGGCCCAGCGCCGCACGGTGCGGATCAGCTCCCCGCGGGGGAAGGCACCGGCGAACCGCGGCGCGTAGAGGAAGTGGAGCAGGTCGTGCCGCTCGGCGCCGCCCGGCGCGGCGCGCGCGCCGGTGTGGCGCTCGATCAGCCAGCTACCCAGATCGCGCGCCAGGGCGTCGGTGTCGCGGAGGAACCTGTCGCATGCGGAAGTCACCGCGTCCTGCTCGAGGGCGGGAGGCGGGGCGCCGCGGACGAGCGAGGACTTCGCGGGTGCGACCTCCCGCGGCGGAGCTACGGAGGCGGCGGGCTGCGACGTTTGCGGAGGGGGCCTGGGAGCCCAGCCGCGCTCGTGCAAGACGAGCGCGGCGTCGGCGGGCTCGCCGCGGCCCAGCTCCGACAACGCCGACTCGGCGGCCTCCCACAGCGCGCTGCGGATCCCTCCGGCCGCGCTGCGCTCGGCGGCAGCGAGCGCGCTCTCCATGTCCGCGCGCTCCTCGCGGCCTCGCACGAACGGGAGGTCCCGCTCCACCGCGATCGGCGGCAACGCTCCATGCAGGCCCGGATCGCCCGAGAGGCGCACCGCCGGCCGGCGCGGGATCTCCAGCGCCTCCTGCGCGGCCTGAGGCTCCAGGTCGAGCGCCCTCGCGCGGACCAGGAAGTCGCGGAGCGAAGCCAGGCGCGCTGCGCGGCCTGGACTGTCCGCCGCGGACAGCGTCTCCACCGCCTGCGCGAGCCCGTCGCGGGAACACGCCATCCGGTGCGAGGAGACGACCCGCGGCACGGTCAGCGGAAACGGCGTTCCGCGCGCGAACGCCAGCTCGATGCGGGCCAGGTCGGCGCGCAGCTCCGCGGCGTCGCGCCGCAGATCGATGAGCTCTCGCAGCGCCATGGCCAACTGGATACCATGCGCCGCACGCCCCGTTTGCTCGCCCGGAACGGCGACGAGATCTGCAGGACGAGCACGCGGTCTGATCGACTCGACGTTCGGCCGGTAGCGCCGCCGCTGCCGGCATGGGGGAGCGGAGCCGCCCGTCCCGGGCCGTCCTTCTCTCGACGGATCGATCCGCAGACGGTAAGGTGCGCGCCGTCGTTTCGGACCAACCCGGAGATTCCATGAACGAGTGGCTGAACGTCATCTTCCGCTGGACGCACCTGGCGGCCGGCGTGATGTGGATCGGGCACTTGTGGTTCTTCAACTTCGTGAACGCGCAGCTCGCCAAGACCTACGACCCGGACTCCCGCAAGAAGGTCCTGCCCGAGCTCATGCCGCGGGCCCTCTACTGGTTCCGCTGGGGGGCGGCGTACACCTGGATCACGGGGATCCTGCTCCTGTTCCTCGTGTACTGGTTCGGTGGAGTGATGGTGAACCCCGAGCAGTCGATGGGCCCGCACGCGGCGGGCGGCATCGGCCTCGTGCTCATGGTCATCGGGTTCCTCGTCTACGACATGCTGTGGAAGTCCATCAAGAACGAGCAGGCGGGGGCGGCGATCTCGTTCGTGCTGACCGCGGTCTTCGCCTACGTGCTCACGCGGTTCATGTCCGGCCGTGCGATGTACATCCACGTGGGAGGCTTGTTCGGCACCATCATGGCAGCGAACGTGTGGATGCGGATCTGGCCCGCGCAGCGGAAGATCATCGCCGGCGTGAAGGGCACCGGCCCGGCGGCGGACGCGTCGGTCCCAGCCCTCGCGGCGCTGCGGTCGAAGCACAACACCTACATGAGCATGCCGCTCATGTTCATGATGATCTCCAACCACTTTCCGACTCTCTACGGCTCGGACCTGAACTGGGTCATCCTGATGGTGCTCGTCGCCGTGGGCTGGGGCGTGACGAAGTTCCTCTACCAGAAGTCCGCCAGCCCGGCGCCGGCGCAGCTCTGAGCGGCTCGGCGGAGACGGTCCGCGCGCCGGCGCTTCCCGGCGCGCGGGTTTGGGTGTACAGGGGCGCGCCCCCGGAAGGACCGCCGTGCAGAGCGTGAACCTGATCAGCGACGCCCGATTCACCGACGACAGGCCGAACACCTTGCACGCGGTCAAGACCGACCAGCTGCTGGTCGAGGGCGTGTACCTGAAGCCCGGACAGCGGACCGGTTGGAGGAAGATCGCCGACGCCGACCGGGCCTTCGTCTGCGTCCAGGGCGAGGGCGAGCTGGTGCTGGAGACCGCCGCGGTGGGCAACGAGCTGCGCATCGCGCTCGCCACCGGCGCCGTGGCGCTGGCGCCGCGGGCCGTCTTCCATGACCTGGTGGCCGGCCCGGGTGGGATGGTGTGCTCCGCTCTTTCCCGCTTCCCGGTGCGGGTGGTCGAGAAAGGGTGAGAAGGCGTACTCGACCCTTCGCAGGGCGGACTGCCGCCGAGCACCAGCCCCCTTGACGCGCCCCGCCGCGTGATTACCGCAATTCCATGCCGACCTACGAGTACAGCTGCCCGGGCTGCGGCAACTTCGACCTGGAGCAGCGCATCACCGAACCCGCCCGCACGCAGTGCGACCGCTGCGGGGGGCCCGTAAAGCGCCTCATCTCGCGATCCTCGTTCGCCCTGCGAGGCGGCGGGTGGTACGCCGACGGGTACGCGGCGAAGAGCGCCCCGAAGGCCCCTGAGGAGTGCGGCTCGGGCGCGTGCGGCGGCGGCGCCTGCAAGACGGCGGAAGCGTAGCGGTTGCCGCGCCGTCCCTCGCGCCTGCGCCTGGTCGCGCTCGGCGCGGACGCCGGGGCTCCCCTGTCGCGCTTCGTGGCCACGCGGGGGAGCGTGCCGGAGGACCTCGCGCGCGCGGCGATCCTGCGCGGCGGCGCGTTCCTGGGTGGCCGGCGGGTGCGCGATCCGGACGGACCGGTTCGCGAGGGCGATCGGGTGGAGGTCGACCTGCGCGAGTCCCCGCCGGCGGAGCTGCCGCGGATCCTCCACCTCGATACGCTGGTCCTGGCGGTCGACAAACCCGCGGGCGTCCTGGCCCAGGAGGGTCGCGCCGGTGGACCCGCGTTGCCCGACTTGTGCGCGCGGCTCTTGCGCGACCGCGGCGAGCCAGGCGCCGCGCTCCTGGTGCACCGGTTGGACCGCGGGACGACGGGTGTCACGGTCCTCGCGCGCACCAAGGCCGCCCAGGCGGCGCTGCTGCGCGAGTTTCGCGAAGGCCGGGCCGCGAAGGAGTACCTGGCGCTCTGCGCCGGCGATCCCCCGGCGGACGAGATGGAAAGCAACCTCGCCCTCGGCGCGGATCCCGGCGTTCCGGGCAAGCGGCGGCCCGATCCACGCGGCGAACCGGCCGGTACCCGGTTCCGGGTCCTGCGCAGGCTCGGTGCGGCCGCGCTGATCGCCGCCATTCCGGAGACGGGCCGCACCCACCAGGTGCGCGTGCACCTCGCCGCGCTCGGACTGCCGCTGGCCGGCGACGCGCGGTACGGAGGACCGCGGTTCCTGACCCGGCCCGACGGCCGCCGGCTGGAGGTGGCGCGCCCCCTGCTGCACGCCCTGGCGCTGCGCGTCCGCCACCCCGACGGCCACGAGCTCTCGCTGCACGCGCCCCGTCCGGCCGACCTGGAACGAGCGGTCGAGTTCCTCGCCCGGTGACCGCCTGCCACCCGTGCGGCGTCGCGCCGATTGAAACCGCGGGGCGGCTCTGCTAGAGGCGCACGCCTGGAACCCGAGGTGAAGGAGGTGCGGGATGGCCGAGTCGGGCGAGAGCGAGAAGAAGGAAGCCGGTCTCCTCATCGTGCAGAGCAAGGTCCGGGAGGTGATCCGGGCGCGGGAGAAGCGCGTGTCGGACGAGTTCATCAACGCGCTCTCCGAGCACGTCCACCAGACCATCGACAAGGCCGTCGCCCGCTGCACGGCGAACGGCCGGAGCACGCTGCGGCCCGAGGACATATGACCGCAGCGCTCGGCTGAGTTGACCGCTCCGCCGTACACAGCACGCTCTGCGATCCGGCGCCTTCGGCGCCTCTACGAGGGGGGAGAGGGCTCCCCCCTCGACCCCCCAACAGATCGCGGTCGGCTCTTCCGACGGTGATGGCGCGCGATCCGTCCCCCGTTTCCTGGCACGGCCTGGCGCTGGGCCTCTTGCGCAAGCTCGCCGAGCGAGGCGCGCGGGTCGGCTTCCTGCACGGTCTGCGCTACGCGGTCCGGGGTCCTCCCGGAGCGCCGGAGATGCTCGTCTTGCACGGCCTGGGCGACTCCATCGCGGGGTGGGCGCGGGTGCTGGGGCCGCTGTCGCGCACGCACCGGGTACACATCGTCGATCTGCCGGGCCATGGCCTGTCGGCGCCGCCTGCGGACTTCCGGCTGCGGACGCTGCTCGAGCCTCTCGAGCAGTACGCCGCCGGCCTGCGCTCGCCCGTGCTCGTCGGCCACTCGCTCGGCGGGTGGCTCGCCGCGCGCCTCGCGCTGCGGCCGCAAGCGCCCGCGAGCGGTCTGGTGCTGGTGAACCCTGCCGGCGCCGTCCTGCCCGCGGCCGAGTGGAGGACCTTCCGCGAGCTGCTCGACGGCGCCGACGCGCGGGCGTACCTCGAGCGCGCCTTCCACCGCGCGCCGGTCGCGCTGCGTCTCTTCCCCAGCGAGATCGCCCGGGCCATGTCCGCGCCGGCGACGCGCGCCTTCCTCGCCGCAGTGGCTCCCGAGGATTTCCTGCGCGACGCGGAGCTGGCCTCGCTGCGCATGCCGGTCCGGATCGTCTGGGGCGAGCGCGACCGACTGTTGCCGGCGGGGACGCTGCCCTTCTTCCGCGCCCACCTGCCTCGCGCGGAGGTGGTCACACTGCCGCACGCGGGTCACCTGCCGCACCTGGAAGCCCCCGCGGAGCTCGCTCGCGCGATCGCCCTGCCCTTGAGCGGTGCCTGACGGACCCGGTGTGAACGGGCGGCGGCCGGCGCCCGACCCTGCTACCCTGCCAGTGGGCAGGCCCGAGCGAACGGGCGCTGGCCGCCTTGCCGCACTCCCTGGAGACGAGACCTTGCGCCACCGCCTGCCCAACGGACTGACGGTCCTCGCCGAGGAGAACCACGCCGCCCCGGTCTCCGCTCTTCAAGTCTGGGTGCGGGTGGGCAGCGCCGACGAGCTGCCCGGCGAGGCCGGCCTGGCGCACCTCCACGAGCACATGCTCTTCAAGGGGACGGCGCGGCGGGGTCCGGGCGAGATCGCGCGCAACATCGAGGGCTGCGGCGGCGAGATCAACGCCTGGACCAGCTTCGACCAGACGGTCTACCACGTGGTGGTCGCCAGCCAGTTCCTGGCGCAGGGCCTGGACGTGCTCGCGGACGCGATCACCTCGGCGGCGTTCGACCCCGAGGAGCTCCGGCGCGAGATCGAAGTGGTCTGCGAGGAGATCAAGCGCAGCCTCGACTCTCCGACCCGCAAGCTGTCGAAGGATCTGTTCGCGACGGCCTTCACCCGTCACCCGTACGGCCGGCCGGTGATCGGGAGCGAGGAGAGCGTCCGCAGCTTCACTCGCGAGGGGATCCTCCGGTTCTACCGGCGCTGGTACCAGCCGGAGAACTGCGTGCTCGTGGCGGTGGGCGACTTCCGCGAGGCGCAGGTGCTGGAGCTCGCTCAGAAGCTCTTCGTCTGGCCGCGCGCTGAGCTCGCTACGGCCGCGCCGCGCCCCCCCGAGCCCCGGCGGGAAGAGCCGGCGGCGCGCGTCCGGCGCGACGTGCTCAAGGAGGGCTACCTCTCCATTGCGTGGCCGGCGCCGGCGCTCGCGGACGAGGACGTGCCGGCGCTCGACGCGCTGTCCCTGGTGCTCGGCCACGGCGAGGCTTCGCGCCTGTTCCGCGCTCTCAAGCGCGACCGGCTGCTGTGCACAGAGGCGCAAGCGAGCTGCTACACCCCGGTGGATCCCGGGCTCACGATGGTGGGCCTCACCCTGCAGCCCGCGCAGGTGCGGGATGCGGTGCGCGAAGCTCTCCGGCAGACGTACCGGCTGCGGACCGAGGAGGTCACGCTCGAAGAGCTGGGCAACGCCTGCCGGCTGATCGAGAGCGATGCGGTGTACCAGCGCGAGACGGTGCAGGGGCAGGCGCGCAAGCTCGGGTTCTACGAGGCGAGCGCCGGCGGCGTGGAGTTCGAGGCCGAATACCTGGCGCGCGTCGCGCGGCTCACCCCGGGCAGGCTCCTCGAGGCCGCCGAGCGCCACTTGCACCCCGAGTCCGCCGTGCTCTGCGCCCTCCTCCCCGACTCCCCCGGGTCGCCGGACGACCGCGAGCTCCTGCACATCCTGCAGGAGGCCGCCAGCGAGGTACGCAGGACCGCGCGCAGGCCGGCCACCGGCGCTTTGCCATCGGCGCGGCCGCCGGTGCGCTTCGCCGAGCCGCGGACCGGGCCCCTGCGCCGCGAGGAGCTGCCCGGGGGCGGCGTGCTGCTCGTCAAGGAGGAGCGCGCTGTCCCGCTGGTCGCGCTGCGCGCCGTCTGGTCCGGAGGATTGCGGGCCGAGTCGGACGAGAACGCGGGCATCAGCATGCTGCTCGCCCGGCTCGCCTCGAAGGGGACGGGCAAGCGTGGCGCCGAGCAGATCGTCCGCGAGATGGAGGCCATGGGCGGAGCGCTGGGCGGCAACGCCGGGCGGAACTCCTTCGGATTGCGCGCCGAGCTCCTCTCGCGGCACCTGGAGGAAGGCCTGGATCTGTTCGTGGAAGCGCTCGCCGAACCCGCGTTCCGCGACGAGGAGGTGGCGCGCGAGCGAACCTTGCAGCTCGACGACCTGCACGCGCGCGAGGACAATCCCGCCGGCGTGGCGTTCCTGCTCTTCGCCGAGACCATGTACCGCCGCCACCCGTACCGGCTGGATACGCTGGGCACCGCGGCATCCGTGTCGACCATGACGCCCGGCCGTCTCGCCGCCTACCGCTCCGAACGGTATCCGGTGGGCCAGGCGACGCTCTCGGTGGTGGGAGACGTGGATCCCGACCGGGTTTCGCAGCTCATCCGCGGGCGGCTGGGAAAGCTACCTCACCGGCCCGCGCCGCGCCTGGCCCCTCCGCAGGAGGAACCGATCACCGCGCCGCGCGCAGCCGTGCGCAAGCTCGACAAGGCGCAGGCGCATCTCGTCATCGGCTTTCCCGGGGCGCGGCTCACCGATCCGCTGCGGTGGGAGCTGGAGGTGCTGAGCGCCATCCTCGCCGGCCAGGGAGGGCGGCTGTTCCTCGAGCTGCGCGACAAGCGGAGCCTGGCGTACAGCGTGACCAGCTTCTCGGTCGAGGGTGTCGATCCGGGCTACTTCGCCGCCTACATCGGCTGCGGTCCGGGCAAGGTACGAGAAGCGCTGGACGGCATCCGGCACGAGCTGCTCCGATGCAGGGAATCTCCCCCTTCCCCGGCGGAGCTGGACCGCGCCCGGGCGCACCTGATCGGGACCCACGCCATCGGCCTGCAGCGCAACTCCTCCCGCGCGGCGATCTACGCGTTCGACGAGTGCTATGGCCTCGGGGCCGACGCGTCGTCGCGATACGCAGAGCGCGTAGCGGCCGTCGGCGCAGCGGACGTGCTGGCCGCGGCGCAGCGCGTGCTCGATCCGCGGGCCGAGGTGCTGACGCTGGTTGCGCCGGAGGGTGCGGTCCCACCGGAGCTGTCGTGAGCTGGGCGCTGGTGCTCACTGCGCCCGCGGGGGAGCTGGAGCTGCTCGCCGCGCGGCTGTTCGACCACGGCGCGCTGGGCGTGGAGCTGCAGGAGCCCGACCAGCAGCTCATGCCGGGCACTCCGCCGTTGCCGCCGGGGGCGGGACGCTGCATCGCTCACTTCATCGAGCGCGGCTCGGCTGCCGATTCGGCGCGCGAGCTGGGGCGGGCCGAGGCGCCGGTCGAGGTGGCCGAGGAGGACTGGAGCGTCGCCTGGCGCAAGCACCACCGTCGTCTGCGGGTCGGCCCGCGCTCGTGGGTGCAGCCACCCTGGGAAGACGCGCCCGTCGCGCCCGGAGAGGTGCGCGTGCTGATCGATCCGGGCATGGCGTTCGGCACCGGCAGCCATCCCACCACTGCGCTCTGCCTCGAGCGCGTGGACGAGCTGCTCGCGCAGGCGCCCGGCGCCGACGCGCTGGACGTCGGAACCGGTAGCGGCGTGATCGCGCTCCTTGCGGTGAAGCTCGGCGCAGGCCGGGTCTGCGGCACGGAGAACGATCCAGTCGCGCTCGAGGCGGCGCGGCGTGGGGCGGAGCTGAACGGCATTCGGCCCGAGCGGATCGACTGGGCGCTCGCCGATCCGGACGAGCTTCCGGGAGGGCCCTACCGGATCGTGGTGGCGAACATCCTGCTCAACACGCTGGTCGAGCTGGCGCCCGCGATCGCGCGCAAGGTAGCTCCCGGCGGGCGCCTGGTCCTCTCGGGGCTGCTCTCGTCGCAAGCCGCGGAGGCGGAAGCGGCGTACGCGGCGCAGGGCCTCTTGCCGGCGGGCCGCGCCGAGCGCGACGGCTGGGTGCGCGTCGAGCTGTCGCGAGCGTAGCCGCCGCCGATAGTGCGGCGCGAAGCTTTTCACAGCGCGGACCTGATGGCATGAGACCGGCATGCACCGCCTGTTCGTGCCACCGGAGCAGATCGCCGAGCTGGTTCGGCTCGAGCCCGCGCAGTCGCGTCACCTCGAGGTGGTGCTCCGGCTGGGACCCGGCGCTGCGCTGGAGGTGTTCGACGGCCGGGGCGCGCGCTGGCCGGCGCGCATCGAATCTCCGGGCGTGCTGCGGCTGGGGCCGCGCGCGGAGGGAGCGCGGAGCGCCGCGGACGTCTGGCTCGCCCAGGCGCTGGCGAAAGGCGAGAAGCTGGACCTGGTGGTGCAGAAAGCGACCGAGCTGGGCGCGACGCGCATCCTGCCGCTCCTCACCGAGAGATCGGCGGTGCGCCTCGACGAGGACCGCGCGGAGCGCCGGGCGGTCCGCCTGCGCCGGATCGCCCAGGAAGCGGCGCGCCAGTGCGGCCGGAGCGACGTGCCCGAAGTGGACGCTCCCCTCGCGCTGTCCGATCTCGCCGGCCTGCTGCGCGCCGAGCCCGAGCGGCGCGGGCTTCTGCTCGACCCGGGCGAAGGCGCGATGCGGCTGTCGCAGGTCGCGCGCGGGGCTTCGCGGCTCCTGATCGCCGTCGGCTCGGAGGGCGGATTCACGCCGGCCGAGCGGGCCGAGGCGGAGGCCTCCGGATTCACCACGGTCAGCCTGGGGTCGCGCGTCTTGCGCACGGAGACGGCCGGGCTGGCCGCGCTCGCCATCGTGCAACACCTGGCCGGCGACCTGGGCTGAGGTCAGGGCGCATTTTCAATGCGCCCGAGCATGCTCGATGCAGTACTCGGTGAGCCGGCCGTGGCACTTCTCCTGGCAGTCGCAGACGCGGAACTCGAGGCTGGGATCGTCCTTCTCGCTGCGCCCGCATTTCGCGCAGACCCGCGGCTTGCGCGGCGGCTCCTTCGCAAACCCGGCCAGGCGGCGCTGGCGCGCGCCTTGGGACGCGCGGCCGCGCAGGCGCTCGACCAGCGGCCGGGCGAAGAAGAGCAGGTAGTTCAGCATCGCGGCGACGATCCCGGCCTTGACCCGCGCCGGACCGGTGACGAACGACCAGGCGAGGAATCCGCCCGACAGGATGCCGAGCCACTTCACCTTGAGGGGCAGGATGAGCAGCAGGATCTCGTAGTCGGGAAAGAGCGTGGCGAAGGCGAGCAGCAAGGAGAGGTTCAAGTACTCGTTGGTGACCGGACCGACCAGCAGCGAGCTGGCGATCGTCCCCAGCGCCCCGATGAAGTAGTAGACGTCGAACCGGAACGAGCCCCACTCCGCTTCCAGCGACGTCCCGATCGTGTACAGGAACAGCAGCGCGAAGATGGTGAAGATGGCCCAGGGGCCGCTCGCCGGTCCCCAGGGGAGGAAGAGGAAGGTGACGAGCCTCCACACCTCGCCCCGCGCCACCGCCGACGGATCGAGGATGAGCAACTGGAGCGAGGCGGGCTTGACGAACAGGATGGCGAAGGTGAAGCCCTGCAGGCCGACGATCCAGAAGGTCAGGTTCGAGGGCGCGTACCGGCCGAATCTCCGCTCCAGCCGCGCGAGCCAGCGATCCATGGCGGGTGAATAGCACGTGGGGTACACATCCGCCGCCATGGAAATCCGCAGGCCCGCGCAGGACGACCCCCTCCAGCGGTTCCTCGCCTTGCTCCAGCGCGCCAGGGCGACGCCGGGCGTCGTGGAGCCCACCGCGATGACGCTCGCCACCGTGGGCGCCGACGGACGGCCGTCCGCGCGGGTGGTGCTGCTCAAGGACGCCGACCAGGACGGGCTCGTCTTCTATACCAACCTCGAGTCGCGCAAGGGACGGGAGGCGCTCGCCCGCCCCGACGTCGCGCTGCTCTTCTGGTGGGGACCGCTCGAGTCGCAGGTCCGCTTCGAAGGACGCGCCGAGCGGGTGAGCGACGAGGAAGCGGACGCCTACTTCGCGACCCGCGCCCGCGGCAGCCAGCTCGGAGCCTGGGCGTCCACCCAGAGCAGCCCGCTCGCCTCGCGGGAGGAGCTGACGGCGAAGCTCGCGGAGGTCACCGACAAGTTCGAGGGGATGCCGGTGCCGCGCCCCCCGCACTGGTCCGGGCTGCGGGTGAAGCCGCTTTCGGTGGAGTTCTGGAAGAACCGTCCCGACCGGCTGCACGAGCGCGAGCTGTACACGCGGGAGAAGCCGGGCGCGCCCTGGTCGGTGCAGCTGCTCAACCCTTGATCGCCCACTTCGGCTGGCGATCAGAGCAGCGGGATCTGTCCGGCAGGCGCTGGCGAGGGAGGCTCGTCGGGCACCTTCGCGCGCTCGATCGGAACGTCGAAAACGGCGGTGACCGGGGCGTGGTCGCTGGTGCCGAACTCACGGACGCTGTCCGTCGAGACCGCCTTGTCCGAGAGAGGCGCGCTGGCCAGCAGGTAATCCAGGCGCCACCCGATGTTCCGCTCGCGCATCTGCCGCCACGGCGCCCACCAGGTGAACAGCCGGTCGTCGTCGGGATGGAACTTGCGGGAGAGATCCGTCAGGCCATGCCCGATGATCCTCTCCAGCATGGCCTGCTCCGCGGGCGTCTGCCCGACCTGCTCGGGGTTGCGCAGCTTGGGATGCACGTCGCGCGGCTCCCGGGCGACGTTCAGGTCTCCGCACAGGAGCAAGGTGGTCCCCGCAACCTGCTCCGCGGCGGCCCAGCGATCCATCGCCTCGAGGAAGCGCACCTTGGCGGGATAGTCCTTCCCTCCGTTCGGCACGTAGGCGGAAGCGAAGAGGAAACCCCCCGCGCGGGCGGTGACGATGCGCGTCTCGTGGTCGAAGTCGGGGTGGACGAACTGAGGCTTTTCCGGAAACGCGTCGCGCCGCAGGTGCAGCCCGACTCCCGAGTACCCCTTGTGGCCGTGCCAGTAGCACCAATAGCCGGCGAGCGAGCAGATCTCCTGCGGCACCTTGTCGGGGGCGGCCTTGATTTCCTGGAGACAGAGCACGTCGGGCCGTTCCCGCTGGACCCAGTCGAGCACCTCGCCGGCGCGCGCGCGGATGCCGTTCACGTTCCAGGTGGAAACCTTGAGGCTCACTTCGCCTTGGGACCGGTCATGTCCTCGGGACGCACCCACTGATCGAACTGCTCGCCGGTGAGGAACCCCAGCTTGATCGCCGCCTCCCGCAGCGTGGTGCCTTCCTTGTGCGCCGTCTTCGCGATCTTCGCCGCCTTGTCGTAGCCGATGTGCGGATTGAGCGCGGTGATCAGCATCAAGGACTCGCGGAGCAGCTTGTCGATCCGCGCCCGGTCGGGCTCGATCCCGGCCGCGCAGTTGTCGTTGAAGCTGCGCGAGGCGTCGGCCAGGAGGCGCGCCGATTGCAAGAAAGCGTTGGCGACGAGCGGCTTGAAGACGTTCAGCTCGAAGTTCCCCGAGGCGCCGCCGAAATTGATCGCCACGTCGTTGCCGAACACCTGGCAACAGACCATGGTCATCGCCTCGCTCTGGGTGGGGTTCACCTTGCCCGGCATGATCGAGCTGCCGGGCTCGTTCTCCGGGATGCGCAGCTCGCCGATCCCGCAGCGCGGGCCCGAGGCGAGCCAGCGCACGTCGTTGGCGATCTTCATCAGCGAGGCGGCGAGCGTCTTGAGAGCGCCGTGCGCGAACACCAGCGCATCGTGGGAGGCGAGCGCCTCGAACTTGTTGGGCGCGCTGGTGAACGGATGCCCGGTGAGGCGCGCCAGCTCCTTGGCGACGCGGTCGGCGAACTCCGGATGCGCGTTGAGGCCGGTGCCCACGGCGGTACCGCCCAGCGCAAGCTCGCGCAGGTGCGGCAGCGCGCTCTCGACGTGGCGGATGCCGTGGTCGAGCTGCGCCACCCAGCCGGAGATCTCCTGGCCCAGCGTCAGCGGAGTCGCGTCCTGCAGGTGGGTGCGGCCGATCTTCACGATGTCGCGGAACTGCTCGCTCTTGCGGGCCAGCGTATCGCGCAGGAGGCGGACCGAAGGGATCAGCTGATCGACGACGGCGGGCACCGCGGCGAGGTGCATGGCGGTCGGGAAGACGTCGTTCGACGACTGTCCCTTGTTCACGTCGTCGTTGGGGTGCACGAGGCGGTCCTCGCCGCGCGGGCCGCCCAGGATCTCGCTGGCCCGATTCGCGAGCACCTCGTTCATGTTCATGTTGGTCTGCGTCCCGCTTCCGGTCTGCCAGACCGCCAGCGGGAACTCGCCGTCGTGCTTGCCCGCGATCACCTCGTCGGCAGCCTCGATGATCGCCTTGGCCTTCTTCGGATCGAGCGCCTTCAAGTCCAGGTTCACCTGCGCCGCGGCGCGCTTCACCTGGGCCAGCGCCTTGATCAGCGGCGGAGGCATCCTCTCGGTGCCGATCCTGAAGTTCGTGAGCGAGCGCTGGGTCTGCGCGCCCCACAGCCGGTCGGCGGGGACGTCGATCGGGCCGAAGGTGTCCTTCTCGATGCGGGTGGCCATGCGCGCCTCCGTGCGGCGCGGTGAATAACGCTTCGGAACC
>DATFUN010000443.1:0-4521 GCA_035260805.1 Myxococcales bacterium
GTCGGCGCCCCGCACCGCGGCCACGCGCGGCGCGCTCCCCTCCTCTTCGAGCAGGATGAAGCCGCGCTCGGCGCCGGTGAGGTTCAGGGCTTCGTCGATGACGTCCTCCAGCAAGGCCGCGGCGCCGTCCGCCACCGCGAGCCGCAGGACGGCCTGGGTAAGCGCGTCCACCTGCGAGAGCGACCGGCGCTCGAGCGCCTCGACGTCCTTCTGCAGCCGCTCGACCTCCCGCAGGTCCGGCGCGGCTCCCAGCTTGGCGAACGCGGCGCGCGCTTGGTGCAGGGAGGAGGCCGCCTGCATGGGCTCGCCGCGGTCCAGGGCCAGGGCGCAAGCCACGCAGTCTGTGCGCGCCAGCTCGAGCGATGCGCTTGCGCGCCGCAGGACGTCGCGCGCCTCGCGCACCGCGGCGGCCGCCGCCGCTCCGTCGCCGCGGGCCCGCGCTGCCAGGGCACGCACGCGCCAGAGGTTCCCTTGCTCGACCAGGTTGTTCCACTCGACCGCGAGCTTCAAGGCGGCCGAAGCCCCTGCGTCGGCCGCCGCCGCGTCGAGCTGCAGCAGATCGAGCTCGGCCAGCCGGCGGTGCGTCTCGACCAGCTCGTCGCGCGCGCCGGTGCGCTCGGCGATCTCGAGCGTCTCGCGGTAGAGCGCCGCCGCGCCCGCCACGTCGCCCTCGCGCGCGGCGATCTCGCCGAGGTTGCCGCGCACCATCGCTTCGATGCGCGCGTGTCCTCCGGCCTGCCCGATCTTCGCCAGCGCCTGCTCGAGCAGCTCCTTCGCCCGAGGCCAGTCCCCGCGCTCGCGGTACAACGAGCCGAGGTTGTTCAAGATGGGCAGCTCTTCCTCGAGCGTCTGGCTCTTCTCCCGGAGCTTCTCCCAAGCCTCGAGCGCGCCGTCCCACTCGCCGGCCAGGTAACGGGCGGCGCCCAGGTTGTTCCAGGCGATCCCTTCCTGGCGCTCGTCGCCCAGCGCGCGGTACAGCTCGAGCGCCTTCCACGTCTCGCGGGCGGACCGGTCGTACTTGGCGAGGTAACGGTACGCGGTTCCCAGCCCCGCCCGCGCGTCGGCCTCCGCTCGCCGGTCGCCGCTTCGCCGGGCGATCAGCACCGCGGTGCGCTCCTCGCGCAGGGCGCGCCGCCCGTCGCCCCGGTGCCAGGCGCAGGTGCCGAGGAGGTGGTGCAGCCGGGTGGCCGCCTCTGCGTCGCCTCGCGCTCGGGCGACCGGCAGCGCCGAGGTGGCGAGCTCCTGCGCGCGGGCGTAGTCCCCGCGCATGGCCTCGGCGCGCGCCTCCACCGTGGCCACGGCAAGCACGTCGGCGCCCATGGTCCGCGCGCACGCGAGCGCGGCGAGCACCAGCTCGAACCGGCCCTCCTGCCAGCGCGCCTTGGCGATCTTCTGCCAGACGCGTCCGGCGGCGCCCCCGCGAGCCAGCGCCTGCCGGTAGTGCTGCCGTGCGACCCCGGGCTGCCCGGCGAGCGCGAGGCAGTCGCCCGCGTGCTCCCAGAGGGCCGCCGCGCGCGCGCTCGCGAACGGGTGCCGCAGGCCCGCGCACGCGATCTGGTAGAGCCGCGCGGCCTCGACCGGCGCGCCGGCGCGGAGCCGCTCCCGGGCCGCCGCGAGCGCGACGCGCACCTGGCCAGGCTCCCCGGCTCGGAAGAGATGCCGCGCCCGTGCCGCCGGGTTCTGCGCCAGCTCCGCGGCGCGCCGGTGGGCCCGCCTGCGCATGCCGGGCGAGAGGGCATTCTCCGCCGCCTGCGAAAGCGCCAGCTGCGAGAGGCGCAGGCCGAGCTTCTCGGCCAGGATCAGCCCGTCGGCGACCAGCGTCTCCTCGTGGCCTGCCAGCGCTTGCGCCCCGAGCTCCGGCCACAGCACCGCAGCGAAACCGACCGAGGCGCGGTGCGGCTCGGGCAGATCGGCGATCGCCGCCCGCGCGGCGCGCAAGGAGGGCCGCGGTACGCAGCCGGCGAAATCCGCGCCCGCACGCAAGGCGTCCAGCTGCCACCGCCCACCGCTGCGCTCGAGGAGACCGCGGACGACGATGTCGCGCACCGCGTCCTCGAGCTCGCCCGGAAGCCCCGAGGTCTCGCGGATGAGCACCTCCGCCAACCCCTCTACCCACGGCGCGCGGTGGCCGAGCGCCTCGACGATCTTCGCCTTCCTCAGCGGCGGCGCGAGAGGGCGCAGGTCGATCCGCTCGAGCGGGTGCTCCAGCTGCTCCGACCCGGCGGCGACGACGAGGAGCCCCCTTTGCTTCCATGCCGGATCGGACGCGAGGGCCACGAGCAGCGAGCGCAAGGCGGGGTCGTCGCGATCGGCGTCGTCGACGAGAAGCGCAATGGGGTGCTGTGCGCAGGCTGCGGCGAGCTCCTTCTTCGCCGCGGCGACGGTGGACTCCAACCGCGCCCGATCTCCGAGGAGCAGGCCCAGCCACAGGCCCAGCGTGGCGAGGCCCTGGTCCCCGGCGAGGTGCAAGACGCGCAGCCCGGCGAGCTCGGCGGCGGTGGCCGAGGCGCGCAGCAGCCGCGAGCGGCCCGAGCCCTTCGGCGCGACGACGATGAGCTGTGCGCCTCGCCCGCCGGCCGCCCGGGAGGCCGCGATCTCGATCCGCGCCAGCTCGGCCTCCCTGCCGTGGAGCTGGCCCATTCCGATCTGATCGAGCGCAAGCCCCTCGCCGTCGCTGGTCAGCCGCAGACCGGTTGCGGCCGCCAGCGCCTCGATGACTGCCTCTGCGTGCGTGTACCTGGAGCGCGGTTCCCGCGCGAGCAGCTTGGCCACCACCGCCCGCACTCCGGCGCTCGCTCGGGGCGTGGGGACGCTCTCGAAGTGCGCGCGGATCACCTCGGCGGGCGTGCCGGCTGCAAACGGATTGGTCCCCGAGAGCAGCTCATGCAGCGTGACGCCGAGCGAGTATAGGTCCGCGGCCGCGTCGGGTGCGCCGCCTTCCAGCACTTCCGGCGCCGCGTACTCGAGGCTGCCTCGCGAAGTGGGCTCGCCGCTCGCGAAGCCCAGGTCCACCAGGAGCGCGCGGCGGGCCCCGGCCGGCCCCGCCAGGACGGCGTTCTGCGGCTTCACGTCGCCGTGGACGATCCCCTGGCGGTGCAGGTAGCCGAGCGCGCGCGCGACCCCGGCGACGTGCTCCACGACCACGGCTTCGGCGGAGCCGCGCACCGCGGTGAGGTCCTCCGCACCGTACTCGAACGCGAGAGATGCTCCTCCTGCGCCGTGCCACAGCGCGATGGCCCTCGCCAGGTGCGGATGCAAGAGCGCGGCGCAGCGCCGGTACTCCGGCGCGAGCCGCTCGGCCGTCCCGACCTTGAGCGCGACCTCCTGGCCGGTGAACAGGTCGATGGCGAGGTGGACGGAAGCCTCCGCGCCGGACCCGCGCAGACCGAGCACCTGGTAGCGCTGACCGATCGGCCGCGGAGGCGCCCTGGCGATGAGCGGTTCCAACTCGATGGACCTCCTGACGCGGAGCAGCGCGCGCGGAGTTTGACAGCTGCCGCTGATCCATCAAGGTCGGAGAAGTACCGCGCACGCGCGAGCTGTTCGTCGTCGGTCAGTGCGCTGACACATCGCCGCCATCTCGGGCCACTTCGCGTTCACTTTGCAACGCGGTACGACGTTGGACTACCCGGCCGGTCCGGCGGCGCCCGCTCACCCATCAAGGCACGTCCTTGAAGCGGTCGTGGAACGCGCGCGTGTTCTCCTGCTTCTTGAGCGCCGAGGCGCGCTTCTCCTGGGGGAGGTCCGCCGCGGGTTGCGGCAACAAGTCGAAGCGAGGCCGTTGCGCTCCCATGTAGTGGAGCCAGTTCACCGCCATCGCGCCCTCCATCGAGCGCCCGTTCTTCAGGGGCACCTGGTAGGGAACGAAGGTGAGGTCGTCCGGCTCGCCGAAGGCCGCGGATGCGGTCGGAGCGAGGACCGCCCCGGCCCATTCCTGCTCGCGCTCCAGGCAGTAGGCCTCCACGATCGGCGCGCCGATGAAGCAGCGGGGCTCGACCGGGTTGATGAGGCACTCGCCCCATGCGATGGCGCCGCGGAACAGGATCGGGCGCTCTCGCCGGAGCCCTTTCTGGATGATGTCGGCGACCGCGGCGCCGACCAGCTTGATGCAGGCATGCGGCGGGAGGTCGACCGGGATGCGGAAGTCCGAGCGCTGCGGTCGATAGACGAGGATGGTGTCCGAGAACGCGAGAGTGAAGACCTCCTCGCGGCGACCAGCGAGGGCCGCGGCCACCGCCGCGGCGTTGCGCCGGACCTGGACCAGCGGCTCGAAGATCTGCTCGAAGATGCGCTGCGGGCTGATGCGCCGGCTCAAGTCGCTGAACCCGAGGATGTCGACCATGGCCACGGCGACGTTTCCGCGCACCCTCTTCCGGCCGCCCCGGTGGCGCGCGCCCCTCTGTCGAGCATGTCTTCTGGCCTGGTCGTCGACTGACACGCATGACCTCCGCTCGAATCGGTCGGACCTCCTTCTCGAAAATTGCGAAGCTAAAGGGCCCGATTGCAAGACGTCGAAACGCC
>DATFUN010000444.1:0-3427 GCA_035260805.1 Myxococcales bacterium
CGCTGTGCGTCGTGGCGGCGGCGGCGAGCTGGCGCGTCCGCGTCCGGCGCGAGAACGATCCCGTGCTCCGCGCCGAGCAGATGCTGATCGCCAAGGCCCCGCTCGCCGCGCTCGCCGAGCTGGACAAGCTCTCCGACAGCCCACGCTCGCGGAGCGCGCAGGTGCAGGTGCTGCGCGGCAGGGCGGAGCACGCCCTCGGGCAGCTGGGCATGGCCTTCGCCGACTTCGCGGCGGCCCTGGACGCGGATGCGTCGGTGGCCGATGCCGAGGTGGTTCGCGCGCTGATGGACGACCTGGAATCCGAGGCGTTCCCGCTGCAGTGGCGGCCGGCGCTGGTGCGCATCCTGGGCGAGAGGGTCGGAGCGCCGGCGGCCGAGCCGCTGCGCGGCATCGTGCGCTCGCAGCACGGGCGCCCGCGCCGCGAGGCGCTCGAGGCGCTGGAGCTGATGGGCCAGGCCCGCGACGAGGATCGCCTGGCGCTCGCCACGGCCGAGCTGTCCGACAAGGCGGCGCCCTGCCCCGCGATCCTGAACGCGGTGCGCGTGCTGGTGGTGGCGGGCACCGAGCCCGCGCAAGCGCTGCTGTCCAGGACCGCCGCCGAGAAGCGGCGGTGCGGCTCGCGCGAGGCGGCGGACGCGCTGCGGCGGCTGGAGCGCTCCAAGATCCAGGCGGCGGGCGGGGCGAGGATTGCGGGACCGGCACCCGCTCAGGACCCGGCCTCGAGCCGCAGCCCCACCTCGACCTCGACCTCCAGCCTGGCTGCCGCCCCGGGTGCAGCCGCCGACGTCGCGCCCGCAAGGGCGCCGGCGCCGCCGCGGAAGGCCATCAGGCGCCGCCCGAAGGCGAAGGCCAAGGCAACGCCCGGCAAGATGGCCCAGGATTCGCGGGCCGCCGCGAACGCAGCGGCGGCGTCTCCCGCTCCGCAAACGACCTCGCGGTAGGGCGGACCGCCGGGCGTCAGCGCCCGCGCCGATCCTGCCCTGCATGCACCTACATGGTCCTTCCTTCACTCCCTTGTCCGTGCGCAAGGCGGCTTGTCATCCTGGTCTTTTCTTTGGTCGGTCGGGAAAGCAAGGCGAGGGTGGAGCGATGGATGGTCGCGCCTGCGTTCTGATCGTCGACGACGAGGAACGGAACCGGACGCTGCTCCGGATGATGTTGCGCGATCAGTACCGCACGCTCGAGTCGGACAGCGGTGCCGCGGCGCTCGGGCTGCTCGAGCGGGAGCAGGTCGACCTCGTGCTGCTCGACGTGATGATGCCCGGGATGACCGGATACGACGTCTGCAAGCGCATGAAGGAGATGCAGGCAGGGCCCTTCTTGCCGGTCCTGCTCATCACGGCGCTCTCGGACCAGGAACAGAAGAACATGGGGCTGCAGGCCGGCGCCGACGACTTCCTCGCCAAGCCGGTCGACCGCCGCGAGCTGCTGCTCCGCGTGCGCTCGTTCTTGAAGCTCCGGGCACAAGACGCGCTGATCCGCGAGCAGCTGAAGAA
Source organism: Myxococcales bacterium (assembly GCA_035260805.1). GTDB lineage: Bacteria > Myxococcota > Myxococcia > Myxococcales > 40CM-4-68-19 > VBKO01. Next base: position 1,497 of record DATFUN010000444.1, read on the forward strand.
GCTCACCCAGCTCCAGGTGGCCAAGGACGAGATGCTCTCGCTCATGGTGCACGACCTGCGAAGCCCGCTGTCGGGGATCATCGCGCACCTCAGCATGCTCATCGACGAGCTGCCCGAAGGCGAGCCGCGAGAAGACGCGCGGGCGGCGCTCCGCGGCGCCGACGCGATGCTCAAGGCGCTCGAGGAAGCCCTGCAGATCCGGCTGCTGGAGGAAGGACAGCTGCCCATCACCCGCTCGTCGGTCGACCTCGCGCGCCTCTTGAACGACGCGGTGGCCACCCTCGCCGCCGTCGCGCGGCGCAAGGGCATCGCGGTGTCGGCCGCGGTGGAAGGGCACGCAGCTGCGCTGCTCGACGCCAAGCTGGTGCGCCGCGCGATCGAGAACTTGCTGGGCAATGCGCTGAAGTACACGCCGGGAGGGAAGGACGTCTCGGTCACCGTCCGCCATCTGGCGGACGCGGTCGAGGTGGACGTGGCGGATCGCGGACCGGGCATTCCCCAGGAGCTCAAGGCCACCATGTTCGAGAAGTTCGGGTCCGTCGAGGCGAAGAAGGGCGGTCCGCGCAAGGGGTTCGGCCTCGGCCTCTACCTGGTGAAGCTCGTCGCCGAAGGACACGCAGGCCGGGCGCAGGTCCTCGATCGCGAAGGAGGCGGGGCCGTCTTCCGCGTCTGGCTCGCGACCAAGGCCGCATGACCTTCGCAGGGGGGAACTGACATGAAGGTGCTGCCTCCGCGCACGATCCTCGTCGTGGACGACGACGACGACGTCGGGACGGCCCTCTCCCGGATCCTCGGAGCCGCCGGATACACGGTGCTCACCGCCGGAACCGCCGAAGAGGGATTGCAGACCCTGGCGACCCACCCGGTGCAGCTGGTCATCTCCGACCAGAACATGCCGGGGATGTCCGGGATCGAGTTCCTCAAGCTCGTTCGGGAGCGGCATCCGCACGCGGTGCGGATGATGCTGACCGGCGATCAGGATCCCGACACGGTGGTTCGCTCGATCAACGAAGGAGAGGTCTACCGGTTCATCCGCAAGCCCTGGGACAACACCGGCCTGCGCACCATGGTGGACTTCGCCTTCGAGGTCATCCTCCTCGACGAGGAGAACCGGCAGCTCCTGGCCGTGGTGCGCCGGCAGCGCGCCGAGCTGCGCCAGCTGAGCCCGGCCGTGGACGCGGAGGCGGAGATGCTCCTCGCCGAGGCCGAGCTCTTCGAGCGCTGACCATGCCGAGACTCGACGCCTTCATCGACGTGCTGTTTCAGAGGGGCGCCGACTCGCTGGTGCTGGAGACCGGATCGGTGGCCATCCTCGAGGGCCCCGGGCCGGCCCTGGTCCCGCTCATCAAGCGCACGCTGACCAGCGCCCACATCGTCGCGGCGGTGGCCGAGCTGATGCCCGCGCACGCCGCCACGGGCTTCACCGGAAAGCAGGACGAGGAGATCGCTTACGCGGCTCCGGCGGGACGAGTGGTCGTGCGCTTCAGCGCCAACGGCGAGGGAGTCCGGGCCGAGCTGCAGCCTCTGGCCCAGGCCGAGCGGAGCGAGCGGGCGAGGAACGCCGTTCCGCCGCGGGCTGCCAGTGTCCTCGTGCCCCCTCCTCCGCCGGCGTCCGCCCCGTCGTCGCCGGCGCCTCACGCGCGACCCGCGATCGTGGTGCCGCCCGCTCCGCACGATGCCGCGGACGCGATGCAGTCGCTGCTCGAGCTGTGCGAGTCGCAGCGAGCGTCGGACCTCCACCTCACCAGCGGCTTCGTGCCGGCGCTCCGCATCGACGGCGAGATCGTCTCCGTCGAAGGTTGGGGCGAGCCCTCGCCGGAACGGCTCGAGAAGATCCTCTGGTCGGTGACGCCCAAGGCCAACCGGGAACAGTGGCTCGCGATCAAGGACACCGACTTCGCGCACGAGACGGCGCAGGCGCGGTTCCGGGT
>DATFUN010000445.1:0-6629 GCA_035260805.1 Myxococcales bacterium
ATCCGGATCACGATGCGGCCGTCGCGCCGGACGAGCTGGGAGATCTGGTAGAGCACGCCGATGCTGCGCCCGATGGTGGTGCCCACCGCCGCTCCGGTGAGCCCGAGCCGCGGAAAGGGGCCCACCCCGAAGATGAACAGGGGCCCGAGCACCATGTTGCAGGCGCTCGCAAGCCACAGGGAGCGCATGGCGATGGTCGCGTCGCCGGCGCCGCGGAAGACGGCATTGACGAGGAAGAGGAGCAGCACGGCGACGTTGCCGCCCATCACCACCCGGGTGAACGCGGCACCCTCGCGTTGCACGGTCGCCGACCCCCCCAGCGCGGCGAGGAGCTGGGGAGCGTACCGGATGCCCGCCAGGCCAATGGGCATCGCCACCAGGACGCCCAGGAGGATCGCCTGCGCGGCGGCTCGGGCGGCCCCTTCGGGATCCTTCTCGCCCGTCCGCCGGGCCACGACAGCGGTGGCGCCGATGCCGAGGCCGATGGCGACCGCGTAGACCAAGGACTCCATCGATTCGGTGAGACCGACGGTGGCGATCGCGTCGGCGCCGAGGTGCGCGACGAAGAAGATGTCGACCACGGCGAAGAGCGACTCGAGGACCGTCTCCAGCACCATCGGGACGGCGAGCAGCACCAGCGAGCGCCCGATGGGGCCGTCGGTGAAGTCCAGCTTCGAGCCCCGCAGCGCCTCGCGGAAGGTGGCAAGTACGGACATCCGCGCATCCTAGAGCATTCTCAATAGACGGCTGGAGGACGCGCGAGTCGGGGCCCGCCCCCTCGGTTGTCCGGTTGCGTAGGCGCCCGTACGCCAGCAGTTTTGCTGGGAGCAAAGGAGAACCGCCATGCTGAAGGGAACGCTTGCCGCCTCCGCGCTCGTCCTCTCGCTCTCGCTGGCCGCGCCGGCGCACGCAGCGGGACGGGACGCGAGCGTGGTCCCCCCCTCCCGTTCCGGCCTCGCGCAGGAAGTCGCGGTGGTCGAGTCCCGGCCGTCGACCGCGGGCATCATCGCGCGCGACGCGATCGGCGGAGCCGTCCTCGGTGCCGCCGTGGGCGGAGGAGTAGCGGCGTACAGGCGCTACGTCAGCAGCGAGTCCAGCTGGGGCAACTGGCAGCGCGACGTCGCGATCGGCGCCGGCATCGGACTCGCGGCCGGACTGATCCTGGGAGCGGTGGACGCCTCCTCCAACGCGGACAAGAGATTTTACGGCCCCGTCGCCGACGAGCGCCGGGTCGGCTTCGGTGCGCCGTCGGCTGCGTACGGCGCGCGGTTCTAGTAATCTGCCCGGCGGGTGGATGCGGAAGTCGATGTCGCCGTGGTCGGCGGCGGCGTGGTCGGATGCGCCGTCGCCTCCCGGCTGGCTCGCGCCGGGAACGAGGTGCTGCTCCTCGAAGGAGGGCAGCGGCTCGGCGACGGCGTGACCAGCCGGAACAGCGGCGTCATCCACAGCGGCCTCTATTACGCGCCGGGGAGCCTCAAGGCGCAGGCGTGCGTGCGGGGCAACGCTCTCTTGTACGAGTGGGCGCGCGCGCGCGGAGTGCCGCACGGAAGACCCGGCAAGCTGGTGATCGCCCCCGATGCGGCGGACCTCCCTGACCTGGAGGCGCTCGAGGCAAACGCTCGCGCTAACGGAGCGCCCGGCGTCGAGCTGGTGCCGGCCGCATTCGTGCGCGCGCGCGAGCCCACCGTCCAGGCCGCGGCCGCGCTGTGGTGTCCGCAGACCGGGATCGTCGACGCAGTCGAGCTGGCCCGTTCGCTGGCCACCGACGCGGCGGAGCACGGCGCGCTGGTGCTGACGCAAGCGCGCGTCCAGGCCATCTCGCGGAGCGGTTCCGCCTACGAGTTGGAGACCGCGCGAGGGCCGGTCCGCGCCCAGCGGGTAGTGAACGCGGCCGGGCTCCATGCGGACGAGGTGGCGGCGCTCGCCGGCGTCGACCGGTACCAGATCCATCCCTGGCGCGGCGATTACTTCCGCTTCACGCCCGCAACGCCGTACCGCCACCTGGTGTACCCGGTGCGGCGGCGCGGCGCTGCCGGGCTAGGGGTCCATCTCACGCTCGATCTCGCCGGCCGATGCCGGCTCGGCCCGGACGTCGAGCACGTCGCGCGCAAGGACGATTACTCTCCCCGCGAGGACAAGCTGCCCGCCTTCCTGGCCGCGGCGCGCTCGCTCCTCGGCGAAGTGCGCGCGGACCAGCTCGCCTACGACGGATGCGGCATCCGCCCGAAGCTGCGCGGTCCGTCCGACCGGGAAGACAAGGACTTCGTGCTTTCCGAGGACCTCCCGGGGTTCGTCAACCTGGTCGGCATCGAGTCGCCTGGGCTCACCGCCGCCCTGGCGCTGGCCGAGCGCGTAGCCGCACTGCTGGCGTGACCCCCGCCAGATGCCAAGTGGCGCCTGCGGACGCATCGTCCGCGCAGGAGGCGATTCCCATGCCCGACAAGGAGACGATCCGGCGCGCCCAGAAGGACGCGGCGCAAGGCAAGTCGCCCTCGACTCAGGCGGGCGAGTTCGTTCGAGAGGAGATCCATCACGTCCGCGAGGGCAAGCACGGCGCGCGCTCGCCGAAGCAGGCGATCGCCATCGGCCTCTCCAAGGCGCGCCGGGCGGGTGTGAAGCTGCCGGCTCCCGGCGCGGGCACCTCCGGCAACACGCGGCGGCGAGCGCAGCGTGATCTGGCGGCGAGCCGCAAGTCGCCGCGGACATCGGCCAGGCGGTCGCGCGCGACCAAGACCGCGCTCCAACGCGAGCCGCGCGGCTCCGCATCCCGGCCGGCGCTTGCGCGGCAGGCCCGCACCGCGGCACGGCGGCGCGGTCCGGCGAGCCGGAGCGCGGCCGCCGGGAAGGCCTCCCGCACCAAGGGCACCGCCGGACGGCGCGCGGCCGCGCGCAAGGCGGCGCGCACGCGCAAGTCGCGGTAGGCCCCTCGAGCCCTCATGCGCTGGCGCTCGATCCAGCTGCGGTACCGGTATCCCGGGGCGGCCGGAGCCGTCTCCGCCACCTGGCTTCTGCCCGGCCCCGTCGTCGCGCAGCCCCAGTTCCGGCCTCCAGCGGACGTGTACGAGACCGACGGCGCGCTGGTCGTCCGCGCCGAGCTGGCCGGTCTTCCCGAAGGAGCCCTGGACGTCCAGCTCTACCAGGACGCCCTCGTCGTCGAAGGCGAGAGGCCCTTCGCGCTAGTCGACGGGCGGCGCTTCCACGAGGTCGGCATCCGCAGCGGTCCCTTCCGCCTGGAAGTGCCGCTGCCGCATCCCGTCGATGCCAGCCGGGTCGACGCCCGTTACGACGCCGGCATCCTGGTCGTGGTGCTGCCCTGGAGCGTGCCCGCATGACCCCTCCTCCGGAGCGCGAGCGAGCCGAGATCCCCGCGTCGTTGCCCCTCCTGCCCCTGCGCGACGCGGTGGTGTTCCCGTATTCGGTGATGCCGCTCATGGCCAGTGGGGAGTCGCAGGTCCGGCTGGTCGAGGACGCGATGCGCGGGTCGCGGATGCTGGGGCTCTTCCTGCAGAGCGGCGAGGCGGAGAAGCCGAACCCTTCCGACCTGCGCACCACCGGCACCGCGGCGGTGGTCCACCGGATGACGCGGCGGCCGGATGGCGCGCTGCAGATGGTGGTGCAAGGCGTCGCCCGCATCCGTCTCTCTCGCATCACGCAGACCGAGCCGTACCTCTCGGGCCTGGTCGAGGCGGCGCCCGAGCAGGCCGGCGAAGGCATCGAGTTCGACGCGCTGGCGAACACCGCGCGCGATCTGTTCCAGAGGCTGGTCGCCGCCTCCCCGCAGCTCCCCAAGGCGCTGGGCGAGGCGCTCTCTTCCATCTCCTCTCCGCTGCAGCTCGCCTACCTGATCGCCGCGGCGATGCCGATGCCGACCGAGGAGCGCCAGGCGATCCTCGAGCTCGACTCGGTGGCGGAGAAGCTCCGGTGGCTCGTCTCGGCGATCCAGCGGCAGCTGGCGGTGGCCGAGCTGGAGCATCGCATCGCGGCGGAGACCGAGCAGCACCTCGGCAAGCAGCAGCGCGACATCCTGCTGCGCGAGCGGCTGCGCACCATCCAGCGCGAGCTGGGCGAGGACGACGACCCGGACCGGGCCGCGGTCGAGGACCTGCGCAAGAAGATCGAGACGCTGCCGCTGCCCGAGGAAGCGCGCCGCGAGGCGGAGCGGGAGCTTTCGCGCCTCGCGCGCATGCCGGCCATGTCCGTCGAGCACGGGATGATCCGCGCCTGGCTCGACTGGCTGACCGCGCTGCCCTGGGGCAAGTCGACCGCGGTGCCCATCGATCTGAACAAGGCGCGCCAGATCCTCGACGAGGACCACCACGACCTGGAGAAGATCAAGCAGCGCATCGTCGAGTCCCTGGCCGTGAAGAAGCTCCGCGACGAGCGGCAGCAAGGGCCGCCGCCTCCCGGTCCGTCGCCGGACCCGGGGCAGGCGGGACCCTTGCCGCAGGCGCGGGAGGACGACTTCGCCCGCGAGCCGATCCTGTGCCTGGTCGGTCCTCCGGGCGTGGGCAAGACGTCCTTGGGGCAGTCGGTCGCCCGCGCGACGGGGCGGCAGTTCGTGCGCATCTCGCTGGGCGGCGTGCACGACGAGGCGGAGATCCGCGGGCACCGCCGGACGTACATCGGAGCCATGCCCGGCCGCATCGTCCAGGCATTGCGGCGCGCCGGGAGCATGGATCCCGTCTTCATGCTGGACGAGATCGACAAGCTCGCCGCGAGCTTCCACGGGGACCCAGCGGCGGCCCTGCTGGAGGTGCTCGACCCGGCGCAGAACCGCACCTTCACCGACACCTATCTGGGAGTTCCGTTCGACCTCTCCCGCGTGCTGTTCCTGTGCACCGCCAACACCATCGACACCATCGCGCCTGCGCTGCTGGACCGGATGGAGATGGTGTCGCTCTCCGGCTACACCGAAGAGGAGAAGCTCCGCATCGCGCGCAGCCACCTCGTCCCCAAGCAGCAGCGCGCGCACGGGCTGCGCGAAGGAGAGGTGCAGATCCCCGACGAGCTGTTGCGCCGGGTGATCCGGGAGTACACGCGCGAGGCCGGCGTGCGCGGGCTCGAGCGGGGCATCGCCGCCCTGATGCGGAAGGCCGCCCTGAGGATCGGCGAGGGAGCGCCGGCGCCGGTCACGCTCTCGGACGCCGACGTGAAGGAGGCGCTCGGGCGCCCGCGGTTCCACGCCGAGCTGGCCGAGCGCGTCGACCGGCCGGGCGTGGCCACCGGGCTCGCCTGGACCCCGGCCGGCGGGGACGTGCTGTTCGTGGAGGCGGCGCTGACGCCGGCGAGCGGCAGCGGCGGCGGGAGCCTGCAGCTCACCGGGATGCTCGGCGAGGTCATGCGCGAGTCGGCGCAAGCGGCGCTCACCTACCTGCGCTCGAACGCGGGGCGCCTCGGATTGGGCGACACTGCGCTGGACGGGAAGAGCGTGCACGTGCACGTTCCCGCCGGCGCGACGCCGAAGGACGGCCCCTCCGCCGGCGTGACGATGCTCACCGCGCTCGCCTCGGCGGCCCAGCAGCGCCCGGTTCGCAGCGACCTGGCGATGACCGGCGAGATCACCCTGCGCGGAAAGGTGCTGCCGGTCGGCGGCATCAAGGAGAAGGTCCTCGCCGCCTACCGCGCCGGCGTGAAGGACGTGGTCCTGCCGCGCCTGAACGAGCCCGATCTGGACGACGTGCCCGCGGAGGTGCGGCGGACGATGCGCTTCACCCCGGTCGACTCGGCGGACGAGGTGCTGCGCGAGGCGTTCCCCGTGCAGGCCCCCTCGCTCCCGCCCGAGGCTTGCGCCACGGACGAGGAACGGCCCTCGCTGCAATGAGGCTCGAGAGCCCTATGCGCCGGTGCGGCGGGGCAACCGCGCGATGAACCGCGTGCCCTTCCGGCGCGCGGAGACGACGTCGATGGTCCCGCCGTGCGCCTCCACCACGGCGCGCACGATGAAGAGGCCGAGGCCGAGGTTGCGTTGCGCCTTGCCGGTCCCCCCCTCCCTGCCCCTGCGGAACGGATCGAACAGGTGCGGCAGCAGATCGCGCGGGATCGGCTCGCCGAGGTTGTGCACCGAGAGGGTCCATCCCTCCTCGCCGCCGTGGCTCTCGATGGTCACCGGAGCGCCCTCCCGCCCGTACTGCAGGGCGTTGGAGGCCAGGTTGGAGATGACCTGCTCGAGGCGGAACGGATCCCACCGGCCGGTCGCGTCGCCCAGCGTGCGCAGCCGGATCTTCCGGCTGGGGTGGACGGTGCGCAGCTCGTCGACGACGTGCGCGGAGAGCTCGTGCGCGTCCGTGTCCGCGAGCTTCAGCTCGATGCCGCCGCCGAAGCGAACCTTGGTCAGATCGAGCAGGTCGCCGATGATGGCGTCCATGCGCTCTGCGCTGGCCACGATGCGCGAGGCGATCCGGACCGCCTCCTTGGAGGCGCGCATCTGGCGCCGGAGCACCGAGGCGCCCATCATGATCGAGTTCAGCGGATTGCGCAGGTCGTGGCTGACGATGCCGAGGACCCTTTCGCGCAGCTCGAGGATGCGCTTCTGCTCGGTCAGGTCGTGGCTGACGGTGGCGATCGCGACGGGCTGATCGGTCCGCCGATCGCGGAGCACGAAGAGGTTCGCCGACACCGGGATCGGTTCA